>CAYRCA010000450.1:0-4239 GCA_964422565.1 uncultured Acidobacteriota bacterium
GTGCTCGACGAGATGGAGGAGATCCGCATCTGCACCGCCTACCGCCACGAGGGAAGCCGCATCGAGGATTTTCCCTCGTGCGTCGAGATTCTGGACCGGGTGGAGCCGGTCTATGAGTCCCATCCGGGTTGGATGACCCCCACATCCGGGATCCGCGAGTACTCGAAACTGCCGGAGAAGGCGAGGTCTTATCTGCGGCGTCTGGCTGAGTTGGTCGAAACGGACCTCTGCCTGATTTCGACGGGACCCGACCGGCGGGAGACGATCCCGGTTCCCGGCAATCCCGCGTTCCCATCCCTGTTCGGTGAATGATCTGCGTTTCCGCGCTTCGGGATGAGGCTCCAGGTCGTGGGGTGCGAAGGTGGAGCGAAGCGGCGACTTGCCCGGGAGATTGTCGCCCCACTCCAAGGCGCCGCGGCATGATCGGCCTCTTTTCGTCAATGTAGGATCGACGATGGAAGCATTGATGAAATCTCAGCCCGTGCTCTTCATCCCGGATGCGACTCCGTGAACCGTGAGCCGGAGTAGGTGCAGGATCTCGGGGTCCCGGGTCCGGCGCCACTCGGGAAGGTAGCGCACCTGGAGGAAGTTAAGGGGGTCCACGTAGGGATTCCGCAGCCGAATGGATTCGCTCAAGACGGGGGCTTTTTTCAGAAGCCGGTTTTGCTCCGTGACGTCCAGGACCACCCGCACCGTCAGCTCGTATTCCCGCTGGATCGCGGAGAAGATCTCCGTCCCCACTTCGGCGGGTTCGACGAGTTCGGCGTAGTGGCGGGCGATGAAGAGATCGGTCTTGGCCAGCGACATCTGCACGTTGTCAATGAGGGTTCCGAAGAAGGGCCACTCCCGATAGAGAGTTCTCACCAGACGAGTTCCCTCGTTCCCGTCGCGCTCCAGGAATCGGGCCAGGGCGCTGCCCAGCCCATACCAGGCCGAGATCATGAAGCGGGACTGGGTCCAGGCGAACACCCACGGGATGGCCCTCAGGTCCCGCAACCCCTTCCCCGAGGGACGCGTCGCCGGGCGCGAACCAAGGGTCAGGTGTTCGATGACGTCGATGGGGGTGGCCTGGAAAAAGAAGGTCGGAAACCGACGGTTCCTCCACACCAACCCCTGATAGCAGTCCATCGATTCCCGGGAGAGGCGGTTCAGGACGTCGTCCCATTCCCGGGGCGGATTTACGTCGCCCCGCCGCAACAGGGCGCCCGCCCGCAGGACGGCGCTGAAGAGTTGCTCCAGGTTCCTCAGGGCGATGGCGGGGTTCGAGTACTTGCTGGAGATCACCTCCCCCTGCTCGGTGATGCGCATCTGGCCGTCGGCCACAGAGTAGGGCTGGGCCAGAATGGTCCGATAACTCAGGCCTCCCCCGCGGTCGATGGGTCCGCCCTTGCCGTGAAAGAACCGAACCCGGAACCCAAACTCCCGGGCCAGGAGCACGATGGCCCTCTGGGCGCGATAGAGTTCCCAGTTGGCGGCGAGATAACCGCCGTCCTTGTTCGAGTCGGAGTACCCCAGCATGATTTCCTGCGTGTTCGAGCGGCTTTCGAGGATCTCCCGATAGATCGGGTCCGAGAACCAGGGGCGAAGCAGTCGATCGGCCTTTCTGAGGTCGCCGATGGTCTCGAAGAGGGGCACGAAATCGAGACGCGCCGACCATCGCCCGGCTTCCCGGGCGACCAAACCCGCGGTGGAGGCCATCAGCAGGACGTTCCAGAGATCCTCGACCCGGTGGGTCATGCTAAGGATATAGCGGCTGCAGGCCTCGCACCCGTACTGGTCCTGGATTCTCCGCATCGAGCGAAACTGGTCCAAAACTTCTCCCAACTCGCCCTCGGGATGACCTGCCTCCGGGAGTGTGCCCAGCGCGGCCTTCAACTGATCCACCCGCGCCTTCCGGCGACGGGGGCGGTCCAGCAGATCCGCCACCGCGACGCTCAACTTATCCGAGTGGTCGCGGAAGTCGAGGGCGGCCAGGTGGAATCCGAAGGTCTCCACTTGGTGGAGCAGATCGCGGAGGGCCCCGTCGGCGGACCGTTGGATGCCCTGGCTGCGAAGGCTGCGGTCCAGTATCCGGAGCAACCGGAGCAACTCCCGGGGCTTGCGAAAACCGTCCACTTGGCGATGTCGGGTCTGCTCGAGGCGACGCCGCAGCATTCGGAGAAACCGGCGGTAGATCTCGTGGGACTCGATTCTTTCGCTGGGACGATCGAGGAAGAGGCCGTACATGATCTCTTCCTGAATCTCGTCCTGCAGTTCGGCCGAGGCGGGCGCCAACCGGTCGGAGAGACTGAGTCGGTCGCCCAGCGCGGCCACCGCCCTTCGGTAGTGACTCAGAATGAGCCGATGCTGGGCCTCCACGGTCTTGAGGCTGAGGCGGGGCGTGACGAAGGGATTGCCGTCGCGGTCTCCGCCGACCCAGCTTCCGAAGCTGAGCACACGAGGAGGTTCCCGCCAACCAGTGATGCGCTCCAACTCGCGATAGAAGAGCGGAACCGAGGGGATGATCGAGCGTTCGAAGAAGAAGAGCACGCGCTCGAGTTCCTCCTCGATGGTGGGCCGGCGGGAGCGGGTCTGCTCGGTCAGCCAGAGGCTCTCGAGAGTGGCCAGCAGGCGCTCCTCCTGTTCCCGGCGACGCTTCTCAGGGACATCACGGGCCTCCCGAATCGTGTAGTAGCGGTTGATCCGCAGCAGATGATCGGTCACGGTGGGGCGACGGGCCTCGGTGGGGTGGGCGGTCAGCACCGGCTGGACCGACAGGGTTTCCAGAAACCCGCGGCAGGCCTCCTGGTCCGGTTCGAGGCCGTCCTCCCGTTCGAGGTGACGTAAACCCCGCGCCAGCGATCCCTTGTATGGTCGATCATTTGCGTTCTCCTGTTCGATTCTTCGCTGTCGCTGGCGCTCCTCGGCCAGGTTGACCAGGAGGAAATAGAGGGTGAAGGCCCGGGCGACGGACTCCGCCAACGTCAGGGGCAGGGAGTGCATCAGCTGATCCTTTCGGTTCAGCGACTCCGAGCAGGGACTCTCCCGCATCCGCTTGGTAAGGCTCCGCAGGTCCTCCACCACTTGAAAGGCTTCGTCTCCAGCCCGCTCCCGGATGATTTGGCCCAGCAGCGAGGTCAGGTTTCGGACATCCCTCTTCAACTCGGGGTACATGGGAGAACATGGTACACGGAGATGGCGCTGGGGAGGAGCGAGGAGGGGGGCGGGCTTCGAGTTTCGGGCTTCGAGTCGCGGGTCGTTCGGGGGGACCCGAGAAACCCATTCGGACGTCGGCCCCGGACGGGAGACTCAGTCGGACAACCCAGACCGGCGAAGAAGCGGTGTCAGCGTCTCGATCCAGTCCTTCCGCATCTGGAGATACTGCGCGCGGCAGTCCACCGCCTCTTCGGTCCCAATTCCTCCGTCGGGGTCCGGGTCAAACCCAGGGCCGCTTCCCCTGAGGCCGCAAAGGACCCGCCGCTGCCGCTCCTCCTCCCTCCACTCTTCGGGTGAGATCTCGTACGGCTCGCGGGGTAGCCGCCCGTCCCGAGCCCACCAAGCCTCGAGGGTGTGGGCCATCGAGGGCCCCTCGCCCAGAACCTCCGCCACGAGCAGAATCGCCAGATCGTCTGCGGCCGGTTCCTCACCCATCCGGCCGTGCATTCCCAACGCATGGATCAGAACGTGGCCGACCTCGTGACAGAGCACGAAGGCGGCCAAGTCGAGAATCAGCCGGTCTCGATCCGGCCCGTCCATCGTCACGCCGTCGGTCGCCTCCACCAGGAAATCGTAGGGGAGGCCGATCGTCCGCGTCGAGACATCGTAATAGGGTCCTTCCGCAGGGCCGCCCACTTCCACTCGCACCGGGAAGGGAAGAAGCAGAAACTCCCCGAGGCTCCGAACGATCTGGTGCAACCGCTCCGACGACTGGAGCCGTTCCAGAACCTCGATCTCTGCGGGAGTCCGGGCGGCGAGGTACTCAATCCGAAAACCGGCGCCCCAAGCCGGCGCCGCAGCCAGAAACAGGGTCCATAAGAGACCGAACGCCAGGCGGGAACCCCGGAAGACAGGCTTCCAGACTGCCGCCGCCGGGTCTCGGGGGCGTTTCGGGGGCAAAGGAGTCCACCGGCGGCGCGGGCCCGGCCGGCGTGCGCGCCGGTGTGTCGGGGGAAACGCCCCTATTTGCCGCGGTTCTGGCGGAGCGGCTGGCGACAGGCAGGATCCCTTTCTTCCCTCCTCGTCGGCGGGGATCTGTACCGC
>CAYRCA010000451.1:0-4225 GCA_964422565.1 uncultured Acidobacteriota bacterium
GGCGACGCCTTCGCCGAGATCCTGACCGGATCGGCCTGGGCGCTGTCGGCGCGGGTGGCGGCCACGGCTTTGACCGTGGCGACGAGCGTCGTCATCGCCCGCCTCTACGGCGCCGACGCGCTGGGGATCGTGGCGGTGATCCAGTCGTTTCTCATGATCGCCACGATCCTCACGGTTCTGGGCACCGGAACCTCGATTCTTCGGCTGATTCCCGAGCACACGGCGAAGTACTCGGCGGCCTCGGCGTTCCGGCTTTATCGTCGGACCCAGTTCCTGGTGGCCGGGGTCTCGGTGGTCACCGGGTTGCTGGTCTACCTGGGATCGGGGGTGATCGCCGAGCGGGTCTTCTCCAAGCCGCACCTGGCTCATCTGTTTGCCCTCGCGGCGGCCTTCGTGGTGGCCCAGTCGCTGGCCAAGCTGAACACCCAGGCGGTGCGCGGGCTGCGGCTGATCCGGGTCTTCGCCTTCATGCAGCTTCTGCCGGCTCTGGCGAAGCTGTTGTTGCTGCTGGGTCTGACGGCGGTGGCCTTTCACGGGGACAACCCGGTCTACGCTCTTCTCGGCTCCTGGCTGGTGGCGGCCGTGGTCGGGGTGGTTGTCATGGACCTGGTTTTTCGCCGCCGGATCGGCCCGGACGACCGGGTGAAGCCCATGGGGGTGGGGACGATTCTGTCGATTTCGCTGCCCATGCTGATGACCTCGGCGATGGCGCTGGTGATCGGCGAGACGGGCGTGATCCTGCTGGGCATGTTCCGCCCCGAAGCGGAGGTGGGTTATTACTCGGTGGCGGTGAAGATGGCCACCTTGACGTCGTTCATGCTGACGGCGATCAACACCATGGCGGCGACCAAATTCTCGGAGCTCTACCACTCGGGGAACCTGGACGAGCTGTTCCGGGTGGCGAAGAAGTCGACCCGGCTCATCTTCTGGACGAGCGCTCCCATCCTGCTGGGGTTGCTGGTGCTGGGGAAGCCGGTTCTCCGGCTGATGTACGGCGAGGAGTTCACGGGGGCCTATCCGGCTCTGGCGTTCCTGACGCTGGGCCAGTTCGTGAACTCGGCCTCGGGCTCGACGGGAGCGTTCTTGAACATGACGGGTCGGCAGAGGGCGTTCCGGAATATCGTGGCCGTGGCCGCGGTGATGAACGTGGGGTTGAATCTGCTTCTGATTCCGTCGCTGGGTATTCTGGGAGCGGCCCTGGCGGGGATGGCGACGATGGCTTCCTGGAATGTCGCCGCCCTGGTGTTCATCAAACGGAGGCACGGCCGGACGGTCGGCTATTTCCCCGGTTTGGCGGGCGTAGCCGAGCGACGAGCCGCCTGATTCTCCCGCGGAGCGCACCGCCAACGCACACTCCGTGACGGCAGGATCCACATGGTGGGAACGAACATCGCGATCGATGACGAATTGATGGAAGGGCGAAGAACGTGACCGGTTTGACGACCAAGGGCGAAGTCGTGGAAGTTCGTCATCCATAATAGAATGGCAGGCCTGTAAGTGAGAGGGGCGAAGCCCGCCCGCGGAGATCAACGCCCCCCTTGTGTTCCAGCCCCTTCGCGGCTTTGTGTTGAGAAGGTCGGCACCGGCGGAAGGGCGGATGAACGCGGATTGGCCGCTGAATCCGCGTGCGAAGCCTGTGTGGATCAGTGGCTGATTTGATTCGAAGGACATTTCTTATGGCTCTTCTAATGATCCTGGCGATGGCGGCTGTGGCTTGTTTGGCTCCGCTTCAGAGTGGGCATGCTCAGGCTGAAGGCGCGCTTCAGGTGACGGCGACGGCCGATCGGTCGTTTGCCTCGGCGTCGGACCCGGTGACGGTGAGGGTGACGGCGGAGAACCTGGGCGACTCCCGGTCGGTATGGGGACATGGCAGCGGCTCGTGTCAGCTTGCATTGCTGGTGCGAGTTGGTGCGACCGACCTGGAAGCCGGCTCCCCGCGGTTATGCACGATGGACTATGTCGAGCACGGTCTGGATCCCGGCGAGTCCCGCAGGGAGGTATTCGTGTGGTCGGGCGAGGCGCTGCGAAATCGTTCGGTGATTCAGCTCGACCCGGGCATCTACGAGCTTTTCGGAGCGGCCGGCGAACACAGGAGCGAGCCCATCCAGATCTTCCTCCAGGGCGCCGAGTAACCCGGACTTGACAGAGGTTGAAGGCAGCCTCAGTCTCTGGAATATTTGTCGAAGAGTCTGAACGGATGCTCGGCCGACTGGAAGAGGTGGAGAGTAGTCGACCCTGGGAAGATACGCCAAGGCCGCCGGTGACGAGTCGGCTCCCCCTCACCGTTCGGGCGAGAGGATGCGCCACAGACGCAAGAGGTCGAGAAATCGGTGTGCCGCCGGTGAGCATATTAACCCGAGGCGAAGCCAAGGAGGAGAAAGACAATGCCTGTAACCCGCCGGGAACCCTCCGTCTACCAACTCAAGATAACACTCAAGCACAGCAGGCCGCCTATCTGGAGGAGGGTATTGGTGAAGGGCGACACAACGCTGGACAAGCTTCACTGGATCATTCAGATCGCGATGGGTTGGATGAACTCACATTTGCATCAGTTCATCGCCGATGGAAAGACCTACGGTGAGCCTCATGAGGACTTTGGTTTTGAGGTCATCGATGAGCGAAGCGTTCGGCTCAACCAAGTCGTCAAAGGTGTGAAAAGCAGGTTTGTCTATGAGTACGACTTTGGCGACGGTTGGGAACACGACATTCTGGTGGAGAAGATGACGGCACCGGAGCCGAATCAGAGGTACCCGATCTGCATCAAGGGAAAACGCAGTTGCCCGCCCGAGGATGTGGGGGGCGTCTGGGGTTATGAGAACTTCCTGGAAGCGATCGAGAACAATGATCACCCGGAGCATGAGGAATACGTGGAGTGGATCGGCGGATCATTCGATCCGGAAGCATTCGATTGTGAAGCGGTCAATGAAGACTTGAAGCGCGTAGGCTAGGAGAGAACCCGGCATGTCCGGACGGTTGCGTGGATCCGCGACCGATTGCGCCGACCCCGTGGACCGCGCCGGCAGAGCGGCGGATTAGCGTCGAACGAACGAGAAGCGCGAACCCGAGCGGCGACGGCGCTTTGGCTGGAGCTTGGAAGAGACGAGGTGGGTCCCCTCCAAACGAGTCATGTGGTCGGTGAAAAGGGCCGGGTGGTGATGGAGAAGGCAATCCGGAATAGGTTCGGCGTGGGGCGCGTGGTCAACGATCCAGCGCGTGGTCGGCGACCACGTGGAGATCTATTTCATCCCGTCGGCGGTTCGGAATGGAAGAGGGAATCGTGAAACCCGAAATCGTCGAAAGACTCAAGACCGCGCTCCAAGACACGGACGGAATCGCCTTCGCCTATCTATTCGGCTCCTTCCCGAAGCGGGAAAAGTCTCGAGATATCGACCTCGGAATCTATATCGAGGAATCCTCCTATCGCCGGCGAGCGGAAATCGTGGAGCGGCTCTACGGGAAACTGGAGGGGGTGTCTGAGCCGGTCGATATTCGGATCCTCAATGGAGCTCCGCCGAGTTTTCTCTATCATGTCTTGCGGGGAGAGCTGCTGGAACTTCGCGACGAAGAGTTGCACGGCCGAATTTTCGAAACGACGGTGAGAACATACCTCGATCTGAAGCCCATCCTCGTCCAAGCCACGAAAGAGGCGTTTGGATGAAGGCGTCTTCGTGTCCCCGTCTCCGCGTCATCCGATGGAATCTAATCAAGGCACTCGGTACGCGCTCCGCGCGGGCTCCGCACGCCCCGGGGGAATTCGCTCGATGTCGCTAAACCCCGATCTCGTTCGATCGCGAGTGCAAGAGATTGGAGACTCCGTTCGACGGCTCGAGCAGATCGCCGAGCTTTCTCTAGACGAGTTTCTGAAAGACGCCGATGCTCGGGATATCGCCTGTTACCGGCTCCTGGTTTCAATCGAGGCGGCTCTGTCGCTGTGCTATCACGTTTCGGCGAAGAAACTGGTCAAGGTTCCCGAAGGATATGCCGATTGTTTTGGTTTGCTGGTCGAGAATGGTCTGGTCGAACCGGAGTTGGGGCGCCGGCTCCAGCGAATGGCCCGCTTTCGTAACATGCTGGTGCATGTCTACTGGAAGGTGGATTACGAACAGGTCTATCGAATCCTGCGGGAGAATCTGAAGGATCTACGGAATTTCTGCACAGTTATTGTCAAGCTCTTGTGACCAACGCGATGGAACCCCCAAGTCGCCCCCAAGTCGCCAAGACGCCG
>CAYRCA010000452.1:0-4219 GCA_964422565.1 uncultured Acidobacteriota bacterium
GGTCGGCTTCGAGGCCGCGTTGCAAGAGAGCGCGCTGGGTGGTCTCAAACATCAGGATCTTGACCACGTCGAGAGAGGCCAACCCGCCTCCGACGACAACGGCGTCGTCGTGGATCTCGCACTGAGGCGCCGTGTAGTCGGGCGAGTGGTATTGGTTGAACCAGGACACGAACGGGTTCTGATAGTAAAACCCTCGTCCCTCGTATTCCTCGATCCCCGGGACCGCCAGAGGACGGTCGCGCCAAGCGCCGACCGCCAGCAGAACGGCGCTCGGCCCCCAACCCACGACCTCATCCAGCGTGACGTCCCGCCCCAACTTGGTGGAAGGGACGTACCAGACGTGGGGATCGGCCATCTTCTCGTCGATTCCCGCTTCCTCCTGATCCCTTTGCTTCGAGTGCCACTTGGGCAGACCCAACTCGATCTTTCCCCAAGGCAGAACGCCCATGTCGAAGACCACCGAGTGGATGCCGCGTTCGGAGAATTTGGCGGCGGCCTCGGAACCCGCAATTCCACCGCCGAAGATACAGACCAGATGACCGGGCTGGAATGACATCGAATACCCTCGTCGAGTGTAGGTTTAGACAGGGTATTGTACCTGATGGTGGGCGGCGTGGGGATTGAGCCTTCGGTGGCGGACGTCCCCATCTCGCCTCAGCCGCCGAAACCTCCCGACCCGACGGGGGTCAGCGGACGGGTTCGGGGGCCGGCGAGGCAGAGGGCGCGACCGCGGCGTCCGTCCGAGCCGGGCAGAAGTTGAATAGAACCTCGATAACCCGACCCATCCGCTCCTCCCGCATGAGGAGTTGACGCAAACGGCCGCTGTCGCGGAAGCCCTTGAAATAGCCGCCGTACATCTTCCTCATCTCCAGGACACCTTTCCGTTCTCCCAGCCACCGGCACTTCAACTCGAGATGCCGAACCACCACGGAGAGCCGCTCCTCCCAGGGGGGAGGAGGGGGACATTCCCCCTCTTCAATCAAAGCCTTCGCATCGCGGAAGATCCAGGGGTTGCCGATGGCGCCACGCCCCACCATCACCGCGTCGACACCCGTCTCTTCGAACATGGCCTTGATCTTCTCCGGAGACGTCGCATCGCCGTTTCCGATGATCGGAATCCCGATGGACGGATCCTCCTTCAGCCTTCTCAACCAGGTCCACTCGGCCGTCCCCTTGTACATCTGGACCCGGGTTCGAGCGTGGACGGCCAGAGCTTGAACGCCCGCGTCCTGAAGCATTCGAGCGACCTCGGAGATGCGGATCGACCGCTCATCCCATCCCAGCCGGGTCTTTACCGTAACCGGACGGCGGCTCTCCCCGACCACGATTTCGGTGAGACGGCGCATTTTGGGCAGGTTCTTCAGGATCCCGGCACCGGCGTCCTGACACACCACCTTCTTCACCGGACACCCAAAGTTGATGTCGACGAGATCGGGTTCCGCCCGGTCGACGATCCGAGCCGCCTGGCGGACTTGCTCCTCGTCCCCGCCGAAGATCTGGATCCCCAGGGGTCGCTCCTCATCGCAGAAATCCAGTTTCTTCCAGGATTCCTCCGCCGCGTGTACCAGCCCTCCGGAGGAGATGAACTCGGTGTAGAGCAGATCGGCTCCCAGACGCTTGCAGATCAGGCGAAAGGGCGGATCGCTCACATCCTCCATCGGCGCCAGCAGCAACGGGCGGTTTCCCAGTTCGATCGACCCGATTCTCATAGTCGCAATCAACGCACGTACGGTTCACCTCAATTATAGTGCCTCGGGGAGGGGTTCGTGTTTTCCCGGTTTCGGCGCGCCGGGGCTTCGCGGTTCCGTTCGGTGCCGCCGTGCCTGCGTCCACATAGATGTGTTACGCCTGCATCCGGATTCTGAACGACGCCTCCGCCCCCCTGGTTGCGCGTCTTCGCTCGCATCGGCCCAGCCGAGTGCGTCTGTGCTCGGTGGTCAAGGCGGAGCTGCTGTTCGGCGCGCGCCGCAGCCGCCGCGTCGCCGAGAACTTGGCGCTGTTGGCCACGTTTTTCCAGCCTTTCCGGAGTCTTCCCTTCGATGATCGGTGCGCGGAGTTTGCCGGGATCATCCGCGCCGAACTGAGCCGGGAGGGACGACCCATCGGCCCCAACGATCTGCTGATCGCCGCTGCCGCGCGGGCTCACGACGCAGTGCTGGTCACCCACAACACCGCCGAGTTCTCTCGCGTGGTTGGCCTGCGTATCGAGGACTGGGAGGAGAGTTTGTAGGCCCGGGAACGTCACGGCTTCGAAGTTTCGGGGTTTCAGCGATTGGCCGACCCCTTCGACCGCCCGGGGCTGCGGGTGTTGCGGGCGGCGTCTGGCCGCGCCCCGGCCGGAGTGATAAGCTTCCGGGCATTCGTTTTCGAAGGATCCCGCGCGGGCGCGCGGTAATGCGGAAACGCCCGCTCGCTATGTTGAGACCGCACCCGGATTCACGGTTCAGCTTATGAGCCTTTACCTTCTGTGTCTGGTGGCGTTGGCGCCGATCATTACGGTCGGCGTCCTTCTGGTGGGAATGCGGTGGTCGGCCCGGCGGGCGATGCCGATCGCCTATCTGGTCACGGCGCTCCTCGCGTGGTCGGTCTGGAGGGTCCACCCGTCGGTGATCGCGGCGGCCAGCGTCCAGGGACTGATGCTGGCCCTGTCCCTGCTGTACATCGTTTTCGGCGCCCTGCTGCTTCTGGCGACGCTCACCCGCAGCGGCGCGGTCGAATCGATCCGAGCGCTCTTCACCCGGATTAGCCCCGATCGCCGCGTGCAGGCGATCATCATCGGTTGGCTCTTCGGCGCCTTTATTGAAGGCGCAGCCGGTTTTGGAACGCCGGCGGCCATCGCTGCGCCGCTGCTGCTGGCCTTGGGCTTTCCGGCCATGGCGGCGGTGATGGTCGGCCTGGTCATTCAGAGCACGCCGGTCTCCTTCGGGGCCGCCGGGACTCCGATTCTCATCGGCGTCGCGGGAGGGCTCGATTCGCCCCTGATCGAATCGTACCTGGACTCCCGGGGGCAGGAGCTGTCCTCCTATCTGTTCGAAATTGCGGTTCGGGTGGCGGCGCTCCACGCCCTCGTGGGAACGCTGATCCCGCTCTTTCTCTGCGTGATGCTGACCCGCTATTTCGGAGCCTCCCGAAGCTTTAGGGAGGGACTGTCGGCCTGGCGGTACGCCCTTTTCGCCGCCGTTTCGTTCACCCTCCCTTATTTCCTCCTGGCGGCTTTTTTCGGTCCCGAATTTCCCAGCTTGGTCGGGTCCGCCGTCGGCTTGGCGATCGTGGTTCCGGCGACACGACGCGGCTGGTTCGTTCCGAAACAAACCTGGGATTTCCCCCCCCGGGAGGGATGGGACGCCGAATGGAGCGGGACCCTCGAGGCGGAGCGCCCGTCGGCCGCTCCCCGCATGTCGCCGCTCCTGGCCTGGGCTCCGTACGCCATCGTCGCGTTGCTGTTGCTGCTTTCGCGACTGCCGGGCCTCGGCCTGAGGGAGATGCTCACGGCCGTCGCCGTGGGACCCGTCGACATTTTCGGGACCGGCATCGGCCAGCGGATTCAGCCCTTCTACCTGCCCGGCTTTCTCTTCATCCTGACCTGTCTGGCTACCTACGGTCTGCACCGGATGACGGCGCGCCAGATCGGCGAGTCCTGGGCGCTGGCGGGTCGCCAGATTGTGGGCGCCGCCGCACCCCTCCTCTTCGCCCTGCCCATGGTTCGGGTCTTCATCGAGTCGGGGCTCGACCGGAACGTTTCCGGACTGGAGAGCATGCCGTTGCTGCTGGCCTCCGGGGTGGCGTTGCTGGCGGGATCGATCTGGCCTCTCTTCGCCCCTTGGATCGGTGCCTTGGGCGCCTTCGTCGCGGGCAGCAACACCGTCTCGAACCTGATGTTTTCGCTGTTCCAGTTCTCCACCGCCCAACAGATCGGAGCCAATCCTTCGGTGGTCGTGGCCGCCCAGGCGGTCGGAGGCGCGGCGGGAAACATGGTCACCGTCCACAACGTCGTGGCGGCTTCGGCGACGGTGGGGCTGCTGGGCCGGGAGGGCTCCCTGATCCGGATCACCGTCATCCCCATGGCCTATTACTGCTTGGCCGCCGGGGTTCTGGCCTATTTGTGGTCGTGACGCGGAACTGCGTTCCGGGTTCCGAGTTTTGGGTGGACTCCCGTCACGAATGAGACGAATCGACACGAACCGTCCCCTCACCGCTCCGCTTCGCAGGGTGTGGACTG
>CAYRCA010000453.1:0-4216 GCA_964422565.1 uncultured Acidobacteriota bacterium
GTCGCCTCCGGCGAGATCGCCGGGCTGGAGGAGGCACGCGCCGTTGTGAGAGAGAGTTTTCCCCCGAGGCATTTCAAGCCGCGGGACCGGGATGCGTGGGAGGCCCGATTCGAGGCGGCGAGCCGGCTCTTCCGGGCCGGGAGCGGGACCTAGCGCCGGCGGTCGGGAAACTACCGCAGACGGCTCGCCGGCAGTTTCCGGAACAACCCCGGATGCTTCCGTCCGGGAATATCGCGAAGTAGGCTCTGCCCGCCTGGCAGGGGAGATAGGTTCCGTGATGGTAGGCGAGAGCCTTTTCGAAGAAATCGTCTTCGGGATCCTCGGCGGGCTTTTCGGAGGAAGATCGGATATGTTCGCAGTCGACCGTTGGTTGAGGGGGGCGGGGAGGTTGAAATGGCTTTTCGGCACATCACCATGCCGATCGTCCCGTATTCCGTCCTGTGAACGTTGAGCTCAGGGCTCGAGGTCTTTCCTCGAGTGGGGCAGAATACCAGACGGAGACTTGAGCCACAGTCTGGGCATAGGGGTGTGATGGAGAAGCGACCTCATTCACCATTGGTTTCCGGTCGGCTACTGGCGTGCCTTTTTTTGGGGGGCTGTCTGCCCTGCCTGTGGGCCTGCAAGTCAACGGCCGTAGAACCATGGCGGAGCCCGGCGGCGGAGATGTTCCCGCTGACCTCGGTCCGCCTGCTGGAAGGAAGTCCTTTCAACACCGCCGTCGATGCGAACCGAACCTATCTGCTGGCTCACGACCCCGACCGCCTGCTGGCGCCGTTCCGACGCGAGGCGGGATTGGAACCGAAAGCGCCGCCCTATGGAAACTGGGAGAGCGAGGGGCTTGACGGCCACACCGTCGGCCACTATCTGTCGGCGTTGGCCACGATGCTGGCGGCCGGGAGGGACAGCCCCGATGGTGAGTTGAGCAGTCGTCTCGACTATATCCTGAGCGAGTTGGCACTCTGCCAGGAGGCCAACGGCAACGGATATATCGGGGGAGTGCCCCGCAGTCGCGAGTTGTGGTCCGAATTGGCCGCCGGGAAGATCGATGCGCAGGGCTTCGGCCTGAACGGAAGGTGGGTTCCCTGGTACAACATCCACAAAACGTTTGCCGGCCTCCGCGACGCCTACCGGATCGCCGGCCGCAAGAAGGCCCGGGAGTTGCTGGTTCGTTTCGGCGACTGGTGTGTGGATCTGACCTCCCGGCTCAGCGACGCGCAAATGCAGCGGATGCTCCAGTGCGAGCACGGCGGCATGAACGAAGTCCTGGCCGATATCTATGCGATCACCGGTGAAGAGAGATACCTGGAAGCCGCACGTCGCTTCAGCCATCGGGCAGTGCTCGATCCGCTCGTGGAACGGGAGGACCGGCTGACGGGATTGCACGCCAATACCCAGATTCCGAAAGTCGTCGGTCTTCAGCGCATTGCCGCCCTGAGATCCGACGAGCGCGCCGCATCCGGGGCGCGGTTCTTCTGGGAAACGGTTACCCGGGAACGCTCCGTCGTTTTCGGCGGAAACAGCGTGTCCGAGCACTTCAATCCCAAGGACGACTTCCAGTCGCTGATCGAACATCGAGAGGGCCCGGAAACCTGCAACACCTACAACATGCTCCGTCTGACCCGGCAGCTCTTCTCGGAGGACCCCAAGGCTCCCTACGCCGATTATTACGAGCGGGCGCTTTACAATCACATCCTCGCATCGATCCACCCCACCGTTCCGGGATACGTCTATTTCACGCCGTTGCGCCCCAGGCACTACCGGGTGTATTCGCAACCGGAGCAGACCTTCTGGTGCTGTGTCGGCAGCGGCATGGAAAATCCCGGAAAATACGGCGAGTTCATTTACGCCCGTGGGAAAGGGGGCATCTACGTGAATCTCTTCATCGCCTCCGAATTGACCGCGGATGAGGGATTCACTCTGCGCCAGACGACCGACTTCCCGGATGAGCCGCGCACCCTCCTGAGCCTGGCTCTGGAGACTCCCGCCACCTTCACTCTCCATCTCCGCCATCCGGCCTGGGTTGCGGAGGGCGGATTCGAGGTCCGGGTGAATGGAGAGTCCGTCGCGGTTGCCTCCATTCCTTCCTCCTACGTGGAGGTGCGCCGGGAGTGGCGCAACGGCGATGTCGTGGAGGTGGAACTCCCGATGCGTACGACGGTGGAGCGACTGCCGGACGGGTCGGATTGGGTCGCTCTCCTGCGAGGTCCGATTGTGCTTGCCGCACCCTGCGGCGCCGAAGATTTGGTGGGTCTGCGTTCCGATGACAGCCGCATGGGCCATGTCGCCCACGGTCCTATCGTTCCCCTGGATCAGGTGCCGGTTCTCTTGGCGAGCGAAGACGAGTTGCCCGATCGCGTAGTCCCCGATCCGCGAGCCGGGCCAATGAACTTCCGTCTTGTTGATGTGGTCGAACCTTCCGTCCCCGAAGGGGTTCCGTTGAAGCCCTTCTTCCGCCTGCACGACGAGCGCTACCAGTTGTATTGGAGACTGATCGGCGCCGAAGAACTCCGGGAACCTCGCGGGCGTGCCGGAGCGGAAACAGGTCCCGGTTACTTGAGCCCGAAAACAATGGAGAATCATGATTGGAGATGAACGCGGATCAATCTCTTCGACAGCATCTGGCCAATCTTCTCGGCATGAAGGGAGCGCACGTCGATTTCGACAGTGTCGTCGATCGGATTCCGAGCGAGGCATACGGCAGGACGAGTACGGGCATCCCATGGTCTGCCTGGGAGTTGCTGGAACACATGAGAATCGCTCAGTGGGATATTCTCGAGTTCAGCCGGAACCCCGCTCACGAATCTCCCGAATGGCCAGCCGGATACTGGCCGAAGTCGGTCGCACCGGCCGACGCCTCCGCTTGGAGGGCCGGCCTGGAGTCCTTCAAACACGACCTGGGTGAGATGCAGCGCCTGGTGATGGATTCAGAACGCGATCTCCATGAACCCTTTCCCTGGGGCGATGGACAGACACTGCTTCGGGAGGCCCTGCTCGTGGCCGATCACAACGCCTACCACCTCGGCCAGCTCGTCGTCCTGGCAAGAGCGCTGGGCGTGTGGTGAAGGACGCTTCCGCTATCGATGGCGTCGGTCAAAGCTCTGCCGCCGGTCTCTCTGGCGAACGCCTCCAAGCCTTCGGAGGGTTCCGAGACCGCTTCCGAGACGGCTTCCGGCTCCGGCCGACCGGCGGCCTCTCGCACCGCGGTCTCCGGATGTGGGGTTCCGGCAGTTTCCCGGGGAACTCCCGCGAGAACCTCAACGATGTCCCGGGGTCACAGCCCGATGCAGACCGCCTTTGTCTCCAGATAGTTCTCGAGCGCGTGGTGGCCCATCTCCCGTCCCCACCCGGACTGTTTGTAGCCGCCGAAGGGCAGGGCCGCGTCGAACACGTTGAAGCAGTTGATCCAGACCGTGCCCGCGCGGAGTTGAGCGGCGACCCGGTGTGCCTTGCCGATGTCGCGCGTCCAGATTCCCGCGGCGAGTCCGTAGACGGAGTCGTTGGCGACCGGCACCAGTTCCTCCACATCCTGAAACGGCTGGGCCGCAACGACCGGGCCGAAGATCTCCTCCCGGACCACCTTCATCGACGGTCGGGTGTTGACCAAGACCGTGGGCTCGATGAAGTATCCCTTGTCGCCGCGGCGCTTGCCTCCACAGACGGCTTCGGCTCCTTCGGCGAGCCCGGACTCGAGGTAGCCGGAGACGCGCCGGAGCTGCTCCTCCGAAACGAGCGGTCCCATTTCGGTCGTACGGTTGAGGCCCGGGCCCAGCCTGGTGCGTTTCGCGATCTCGGAGACTCCTTCCACCACCTCGTCGTAGATATCCTGCTCCACGTACAGCCGGCTGCCGGCGCAGCAACACTGACCGTGATTGAAGAAGATCGCGCTCGCCGCTCCATTGATGGCCTGTTCGAGGTCGGCGTCGCGGAAGACCACGTTCGGCGATTTCCCTCCCAGTTCCAGGGTCACCTTCTTCAGGTCGTTGGCGGCCGCCCGGACAATCAGCTTGCCGACTTCGGTCGATCCGGTGAAGGCGATCTTGTCGATTCCGGGATGCGCGGCCAGGGCCGCTCCGGCGGTTTCCCCAAAACCCGGGACGATGTTGACGACGCCGTCGGGGAAGCCCGCCTCGCAGATCAGCTCCCCAAGGCGGAGTGCTGAAAGAGGCGTCTGCTCCGCCGGCTTGAGGACTACGGTGCAGCCCGTGGCGAGGGCCGG
>CAYRCA010000454.1:0-4214 GCA_964422565.1 uncultured Acidobacteriota bacterium
CGAGCATATGGGGATTCCCCGCAGCATCGAGTCGCAGCTGAGAAGCGGCAACGCGGGAGACCTCTTCGGATTTCACGGGATGCGGATCGCGGGAGACCCCGAGCGAAGCCGATCCGGCGAGGGCCATGAGTTGCTCGGCGACTTCACCGGAGTGTCCCAGATCGAAGGCGCCGAGAATCCGCCCGGCGAGTGGAACGTCATGAGGATCCACCTGCACGGCGCCCATGTGACGGTGCACGTCAACGACGTGCTGGTCAACGAGGCGACCGACTGCGAGATCGTGGCCGGGCCCATCGGCCTCCAGTCCGAGGGGGGAGAGATTCACTTCCGGTGGGTGGAGATCTACTGAGGTTTCCGGGTTCCGGGTTCTTGGTTCCTGGTTCCTGGTTCCGAGTTCCGAGTTCCCAGTTCCGGGTTTCGGGTTTTGGGTTGCGGGTTTCGGTGTTTCGCTTGGTGCAAGGTTCCGCGTGGTCCGTGTGTCCGGGAGTGTCCGTGTGTGTCCGTGAGCGTCCGTGTGCCCGTGAGCGTCCGTGTGTCCGTGTGTCCGTGCCCGCCTCTGCTTCACGGCTCGACGCGGGAGACGCGGCCGCCGCGGCCCCGAGTGTCGAAGGTACGCAGCAGGACCGGCGCGACGACCGGAACCGGCTGCCGATAGAGCGGGGACTCGACGGAGGGTTCCGATCCGTCCGTGGTGTAGCGAACGGCCAGACCCGGGAGGCCGACATTGGCCCTGAGCCGGCCATCCTCGATGACCGCTCCCGGCAAAGGTATCCGGTAATTCACCCCCCCGTTCAGATAGTCGAGCCGGGGGAGTTCCCGCCGCCCGACGGCGTTGACGAACCGGTTCCACGCCTCGGTTTGCAGCGCTTCGCGCCGCACCGGGTCCCCCTCGTCCGCCCAAGCCGGAGACACGGCCCAGGCCCTCTCCGCCAGCCCCAGGAGTTTGGGAAACGCCAGGTACTCCAGCAACTCGGGACTCCTGGCGTTCTCGCTCCACAACTGTCCCTGCAGGCCCAGGACGTTTCGAATCCCCCGCGGAGTGAGGCGGACGGCGTCCCGATACCGGTCCGGCTCGATCGGGTTGCCCATCAGATCATGGGTCGCTCCCCGGTAGAGGTCCAGGGGAACGAATTCCCAGGGCTTCCGCATGTCGACGAATCCCGCCCAATAGTATCCCGGTTCCTCGGGATCCTTGTTGTAGGCCAGGTCGAAATAGAGGTTGGAGGCGTTGCAGAGGACCACCGGATATCCGGCGTTGGCCAATCGATAGGCGTTCTCCTCGCCCCCCCAGCCCCAGACGCTGTTCCAGACGTAGGCGCGGAAGCCTTTGGCGGCGAACTCCGGATTGGGAAACTTGTCGGCCGCCGGATCGTGCGTGTCCCCGACGAGGGCGATCTCCTCCCAGCCCGCCAAGTCGAGGCCGCGGGGCTCGAGAATGTAGTGAAACCGCCGCAGGAAGTAGCTGGAAAGTTCGGCCCGGCCGGACACGCCCTCGGTCTCGGCGAGGGCCGCGCAACGGGGCGATCCCTCCCAGACCCCATCGGGCACCTCGTCGCCGCCGGTGTGGATCACCCGCAGGGGGGCGCCCGCCTCCTCGTACATGTACGCCACCTCCCGAACCACCTCCTCCAGAAACGCATAGGTGGACTCGCGGCAGACGTTGATCACGTTGTCCCACCACCCCTGGACCGACTGGTAGACGGACTCGTCCTCGCGGTCGCTGAGCAGGAACCAGTCGGCCTCGTCGCCCCTGCCCTCGGCCGCCAGCCTGCGATAGCGCGCCTCCATGGCCTTGATGGCCGCCCGCGCGTGACCCGGCACGTCGATTTCCGGAATCACCTCGATGTGCCGCTCCGTGGCGAAACGGAGAATCTCGATGAATTCGTCGCGGGAGTAGAACCCGGAACCGGGGAACGTGTCCGGGTCGGGCCCCGAACCGAAGGAGGGGACCAGCCGATCGGATTCGTCCAGCGTGTGCCCCCGCCTGGCGCCCACCTCGGTCAGCTCCGGCAGACCGGGGATCTCCAGCCTCCATCCCTCGTCGTCGGTGATATGAAAATGGAACTTGTTCAGTTTGTAGAAGGACATCAGGTCGAGCAGCTTTTTGACCGAGTCCGTGCGGTGGAAATTCCGCGAGGAGTCCAGATGGAGGCCTCGGTAGGAGAACCGGGGAAAGTCCTCGATGGAAACCTCGTCGACGGGAATACCGGGGGACGGCTCCCGATAGAAGCTGACCGGCACCCAGGCGCGCAGGGTTTGAATTCCGTAGTAGACTCCGGCCGGCTCGGCGCCGACGATGTCGATCCCGGTCGAGGCGTCGATCGTCAATCGATAGCCCTCCCGCGCCTGAAGGGGAGTGGAGCGGAGGCCGGCGCGCCCGAGGCGCAGCCGGATCCGCCGGGGGCCCGCCTCCGGGTCCGGGTCCATCACCGCCTCGACGGGCTCGCCCAACAGCGCGCCCAGGGCCTCGGCCAGGTAGGCCGCCTCGAACTCCAGCCCCGGATGGTAACGGATGGCGACCTGCCCGTCGACAATCAAAACGCCGTCGCCGCGGCGAACCGCGACCGGAGAGGGAACGACCCGGTCGAGATCCTCCCGGGACGCATCCCAAAGCGCCGCGTTCGCTCGATAGCGGCTTTCCGGAGTCGGAACCGGGATCCTGTCCCCGGCCCCCCGAAGGGTCTGCTCCTCCCGCTCGAAGGGCAAAATGGCGACGCTTCCCACGAGCTCGACGGCGCCCTCCTCCGGAAAGACGACATAAAAGCCGGCCGGGGCCTCCGACTCGTTGATCACCCAGTGTCGGGAGTCGAAGCTGATCGACCGGCTCTCGCCCGGCGCGAGGGTGCCGAAGCCGGCCCGGGGGGTCACGCGGTAGAAGTCCCCGTTGACGTGGTGGATGGAGACGATCGGAGGAACGCTCTCGGGAATCACGGTGCGGGCGAAGTTGAAGTACAGCTCCCAGACCTCGGGGAACAACGGGTCGGACCCGTTGTTGGTCAACGTCAGCTCGGACTTGAAGCCGTCCTCCTGAAGGTTGGTGATCACCCCCCAGGTGACCGAAAGCTCGTCGCCCGATGGCCGGGGACCGTCCCGGCGGCAACCCGCTACGACCAGGAGGGAAACCAGGGACAGGGCCATAGCTGCTTTGAGCACTGCGTATCCTCCTTCCGGACTACTTCTACCCTGTTTGGCCCCGCCTGACAATGGGTGCCCCTCCGGCGGCGGTACATCCCCCAACCGGGGAATACCGTTCCCGGGCGGTGCGGGGCCTCCCTCCGGCGGGCGGTACGTGCGCGACGCCTCTTGATCGCTCGGCGGTTCTACGTTCAAATGTCTCCGCGTTCGCGAAGCGCCGGAATTCCCGGAGGGTCGCCGCGCGGAGGAGGTGCTCTCATGGACGGAGCCGACGAGGGAATGGATCGCCGCGGTTTTCTGCGGCTGACGTCGACCGCGGGCGCCGGCGCCCTGCTGCTCGGCGCCTCGGCCTGCGTCCCCCGGGAATCGCCCACGGGACCCGCTCAATGGACTCAGCCCTTCGAGCTGGAGGAACTGTCCCTGATCGATCTACAGTCCGCCATGGAGGAGGGGCGACTGACTTCGCGGCGGATCACCACCCTCTACCTGGACCGGATCGAGCGGCTCGACCGCCGGGGCCCGGAGCTGCGCGCCATCATCGAGGTCAACCCCGACGCCCCGGCCATCGCCGAGGCGCTCGACCGCGAGCGGGAGGAACGCGGCCCCCGGGGACCCCTGCACGGTATTCCGTTGGTCCTCAAGGACAACATCGACACCGCCGACCGGACGACGACCACCGCCGGTTCCTTCGCCCTTGAAGGCTCGATCCCCCTGCGGGACTCCGCCGTGGCCCGCCGACTGCGGCAGGCCGGGGCGGTTCTGCTGGCCAAAGCGAACCTGAGCGAATGGGCGAATTTTCGCTCCACCCGCTCCTCCAGCGGATGGAGCGCCCGAGGCGGCCAGGGCCGCAATCCCTACAGCCTCGACCGCAACCCCTGCGGCTCCAGCTCCGGATCGGCGTCGGCGGTCGCCGCGAACCTGTGCGCCGCCGCCATCGGCACGGAGACCAACGGATCCATCGTCTGCCCCGCGAACGCCAATGGGATCGTCGGCCTCAAACCCACCGTGGGCCTGGTGAGCCGCGCCGGAATCATCCCCATCGCCCACAGCCAGGACACGGCCGGACCCATGGCGCGCAC
>CAYRCA010000455.1:0-4212 GCA_964422565.1 uncultured Acidobacteriota bacterium
CGGGAGCTGTTCTCCTTCGGCGACGGCTGCACGATGAGCGCCAAGAAGGACGGCCTGGTCAACATCGGCGGATTCCTGGCCTTCGATTCCGACGAATGGGCGCGGAGCGCAACCAACCTTCTGACCCTGATCGAGGGGTTTCGGACCTACGGAGGTCTCGCGGGCCGCGACTTGGAAGCCATGTCTCGGGGCATCCAGGAAGTGCTCGATGAGGACTACCTGCGATTTCGAATCAACCAGGTCCGCAGTCTCGGGGCGGACATCGAGGCGGCTGGAATCCCCATCGTGCGTCCCGTGGGCGGTCACGCCGTTTACGTCAACGCGAAGGAGTTTCTCCCGCACATACCCCCGGAGCAGTTCCCCGGACAGGCCCTGGTGGTGGCTCTCTACATCGAGGCCGGAGTGCGCGCGGTCGAAATCGGGAGCCTCATGTTCGCCCATGCGGACCCGGAAACGGGAAAGATGCGGCATCCCGAGCTCGAACTGGTGAGGCTGGCTATTCCCCGGCGGGTCTACACCTCGATGCACATGAAGTACGTCGCCGAGGCTCTGGCCTCGATCCACCGGAACCGGGAACGGATCGGCGGCCTGCGCATCGTGGAGGAGCCTCCATACCTTCGTCATTTCACCGCCCGGCTGGGGGAGGTTTCTGAGGAGTGAGTGTCCATGAGCGGGGCGCACCCGAAGGGACGAAAATCACTGCGGTTTCGGGTTCCGGGTTCCCAGTTCCGAGTTCCGAGTTCCGAGTTTCGGGATCGATCTCGGCTGTTGATTTTCCTTTGCCCGCCGTCCCCACGGCCATAGCTATGACCGATTTACCCTACGAGAGCCCGCTCTTCTTCTACGCGACGGAGATTACAGACTATAGAGCAACATCCGAGGGGCCCGCCCCCACGATCAATAACCCCGCTGCTGCTTACTCTCTAGTTTCCGCTAGTTTCCTCCCGGCCGCGATGCCTGAACCAACTCGTCGAGCTTCGCCGCGACAGGCCCGGCGCCGCCGCTATAGTTCGACAACACGACGGCCGTGTAGCCGTCATCCAGGTACATCGAGAGATTTGAGCTGATCCCCGGAAAACCTCCCCCATGACCCGCTTTTCCCTGGGCCGTGTCAATGTCGAAACCAAATCCGTAACCGGGTGAATTCAACTCCGGCTTGGGCGACAGCAACACTTTCACGTATTCGGCGCCGACTAACTTGTTTCCTTTTAGAGCGGTCGCGAATCGCAACAGGTCCTCAACCGTCGAGTAACCTCCGCCGGCGGGACCGCCTCTGATGACATGCTCGAAGATATTGTTCCGAAAGCGGATTCCGTCGTCGGTGAATTCCTTTGAATAGCCGATCGCAAGATTCGGGTTCACTTGATCCAGGTCGTAACAGTCGGTGCCGGTCATTCCCGCCGGCCGGGCTATGTTCTCCCGGACGTAATCGTAGTAAGTTCGTCCGGCGACCTTCTCGATCAACGCACCAAGCACCAGAAAGCCCGTATTGCTGTACTGCCGGCGCGTGCCGGCCTCGAAGGCCGGCTGCTCGTCTTTGACCAGTTGCATCATGTCGTCGACGGTCCGGAAGCGGGCACGAGATCCGTCCCTGAACTCCTGATTGAAGAAGCTTCCCAGCCCCGAGGTGTGCGTCAAGAGGTGCTTGATTTCGATCTTGTCAGCGGATTTCTTGTCAAGAAAATCGGGAAGGAATTTCGAAAGAGAATCGCAAAACGATAGCTTCCCCTGCTCGACGAGTTGGGCAATAGCGACGGCGGTGAACATCTTGTTCATCGATCCAAGGTTGAACTTTGTATCGATGTCGTTGCGGGCATCGAAATCCTTATTCGCCTGACCGAATGCTTTCCTGTAAAGCACCCGATCATTTCTTGCCAATAGGACCGCGCCCGAGAAAACATCGGCTGCGGCAAGCTTCCGCACGAAGGCATCGAGCCGTTCTACGATCTCGGAGTCGGTAAGGATCTTTGCGGGACCCGCTACCGCAGGCGGCGTGGGGCGACGGTCGCCTATTCCGATAATCCGATGCGGCGGGTCAGGTTCGACCTCGACAAACAGGGCCTCCCAACTGTCGGTCAGCTTCGCCCTGAGCAGCACCGTTATTTCATTCGGCTGGGAGTCCTGGATGCTGTGAAAGTCCAATCCCCGAGTGCGGTCGTGTTTGCTTGAGATGAACCCGAGATGCGCATCCAGCGGGAACCGATCGAGAAAAGAAGGCGCGTAGATCCGCTGGGCGTATGCCTTTGCCGCCTGCCGATCGCCCGTGTTGATCAATCGAACGAGCTCCCTGGCGCGTTGTTCCGCCGGGTTCTCCTGTTGACCCAGTCCCTGAACCGAGATCAACGGCATGGCCAAGATCAATAAGGTTGCTTGCTTCAAGTTTCTCATCGAACATCCTTCCTTGGTCAATCCTGGATTTGGGGCACCGCGGCACCTTCCTCGATCCGGGGAAGGATCTCCTGCTTCAAGCGATCAACGTCAGGCAGAATCAGTTCGAGCTCTTCTATCGATTTCCGAATCTCCCGCAGGACATCCTCGTTGATGCGCTCTCGCATTTCCTCCAGAGACGCGAGAAGCCTCTCCCGGTCCTCGGCGGAAAGTCTGAAGTCCCGCCGCATACGGGCGACGTCCTCCTGGATCCGGGCGAGCGACTCCGGCTGAAGTTCGCTCGCCACCTCTTCCCGGATGCGCAGAGCCTCGGCCCGGAAGCGCCGCGCGTCCTCCATGAACTGCTCACCAAGCTCCGCCCGGAGTTGCGCCTTCATCTCCTCGTGGATTCGTTGGATCTCCCCTTGAAGACGCCGCGCGTCCTCCCGGAGGGTCCGACCGTGGGCTTCAATCTCCTGGCGACGGCGCTCAAGATCGCGCGTCCGATGCTCCAGCGCCCCCCGCTCCCGGTGAAGCGCTCCCAACCGAGCCAGGACCTCGGCGAGAAACGCCTCGGACTCGGCCCCCGGCGCCACCGGTCGACCGTCGACCCGGTATTCGACGCCGTAGGAGCCCTCCTCGTCGCCCGTCAACTCCAGCAGGCGCGTCTCCCTGTCTCCCGAGCGGCGGGCGCGGAGGAAGCCGCCCGGAGAAATCCGGCCAATGCCGGCGAAATCGGCGAGAAACGCCACGCCTTCAAAGCGCACCTCGAGGGTCCCGCCGTCGACCTCCCATCGGTAGGAGCCCTCGTCGGGATCCGGGGGCGGCGGAGGAGGCGGCGGAGGAGGCGGGGGCGGAGGAGGCGGTGGTGGTTGGGGCGGCGGTGGTTCTTCCTTGGACCTCGACGTCTGGGCCGAAGGCTCGGGGGCGACCCCTCCCACGACGCCGCCAACGACACCCGCTTGAAGGCCCCGCGGCACACCCGCGGCGATTTCCCCCTTTACTCCCCCTACCAGGCCGCCCGGGACGCCCTCGGGAACCCCACCCACGACTCCGGCTGGTACGCCTTCCACAGCGGGATGCGGCGGCGTCCGGGATATCTCGGCCTGTTCGCGTCCCGGTTCCCCGGGCTCGGCCGACAGGCTCAGGGCCGACAGGGGCACCCACAGCAGCATCAATCCCGCCAAGACCGGCAGGCGGCGCCCCGGAGAGGTGCCGCGAGGGCTGCTGGGATCGAGAATGGATCGAATCCGATCGTCAAGATCCGATCGGCCCGGAAAAGCGGCGACAGCGTCGGACCTCCAGGCGCGGCGCTTGGACTCGCGGCTCAGAACGAGCAGATGCCGGGCGTAATCGGAGGGTCGGGCCCCGGCCGCCAGCACCGAATCGTCGCAGGCCTTCTCCCCCTCGAGTCGCAACCTGTAATGCTGCCACCAGACCAGCGGATTGAACCAGTAAAGGGCGCAGACGATCCGGGAGAAGAACTGGGCGGGAAGGTCGAGGCGGCGGATATGGGCCAATTCGTGAAGAAGCACGACGTCGGTGTGTTCCGGGATCCAGTGGCGTGCCTCGGGGGGAAGCAGGATCACCGGCCGACGCAGTCCGGCCGCCATGGGGACGACCGGTCCCCTGGAGAGCAGGATTGGAATCGGCCCCCTGAGGCCCATTGTCCGCACCAGACGCCGCATGCGCCGGCGCCAGGCTCGGCCGGTCAAACGGCGACCGGTCGCGAGCAGCCGAGCCACCCGGATATGTCCGACAGCCAGACGGGCCAACACGATGAGGACGCCGACGAACCAAACGGCGAGAACCACGGGCGCGCCCCAGGCCGCCCAGGTGGAGACG
>CAYRCA010000456.1:0-4190 GCA_964422565.1 uncultured Acidobacteriota bacterium
TGAAGATGGTCCACAACGGCATCGAGTACGCCGATATGCAGATGATCTCGGAGGCGTACTTTCTGATGGAGCGGGGGCTGGGTCTGAGCGCCGCCGAGATGGCTTCGGTCTTCGGCGAGTGGAATCGGACTGAGCTGGACAGCTATCTGATCGAGATCACGAGTCACATCCTGGCCCGGGAGGACTCCGAGACGGGGAAACCAATGATCGAGGTCATTCTGGACACGGCCGGCCAGAAGGGGACGGGCAAGTGGACCAGTCAGATCGCCCTCGACCTGGGTGTTCCGGCGCCGACGGTCGCCGAGGCCGTCTTCGCCCGCTTTATCAGCGCCGTCAAGGAGGAGCGGGTGCGGGCCTCGCAGGTTCTGCGGGGACCCTCCCCGGGGTCTCCCGACGGTGGCCGTCGGGAAACGATCGACCTGATTCGCCAGGCTCTCTACGCCTCGAAGATCTGTTCCTACGCGCAGGGCTTCGAGCTGATGCGGTACGCATCCCGGGAGTACGGCCTCGACCTCCGCTTCGGAGAGATCGCCTCGATCTGGCGGGCCGGGTGTATCATCCGGGCGCGTTTTCTGAACCGGATCAAGGAGGCTTTCGACCGAAAGGCGGATCTGCCGAATCTTTTGCTGGATTCCCATTTCCGGGATGCGGTCCACGCCAGCCAGACGGCTTGGCGCCGGGTCGTGTCGAAGGCGGTGGAGTGGGGTGTTCCGGTGCCCGCCTTCTCGAGCGCCCTCGCCTATTTCGACAGCTATCGATGCGCCCGGTTGCCCGCAAACCTTCTGCAGGCCCAGCGCGACTATTTCGGGGCGCACACCTACGAGCGGGTCGACCGTCCCCGGGGGGAGTTCTTCCATACCGAGTGGACCGCCGTGGAATAGAGACCAGCGGGCAGCTGGCGGAAGGCGGCAACGAGTGTCGATCGGGCGGCGGTGAACAGGCCGGCAATGAGCTTAGAGCAGGCGGTAGTGAGCAGGTCGGCGGGCGAGCGAAGGACGGAGAACCCGCTGCCCGCTGAAATGAGGTGATGATGGGCAAGGCGAATAACGTGGTGGTGGCGCAATCGGGTGGCCCCTCCCCTGTGATCAACAGCTCCCTTCGGGGAGTCGTTGAAGGCTGCCGGGCGGACCCCCGTCGATTTGGCGGTATCTTCGGCGGCTACCAGGGTATCCTGGGCGTCCTCCGAGAGCAGCTCCTGGATCTGACGGTTCAGGACCCGGAGGAGATCCGACTCCTGCGCACCACGCCGGCGGCGGGCGCTATTGGCACTTGCCGCTACAAGCTGAAGGACTCCCGGGAGGAGGATTTCGAACGGGTGGTGGAGGTCTTCAAGGCTCACGACGTCGGCTACTTCTTCTACATCGGCGGAAACGACTCGATGGACACGGCCCAGAAGATTGCCGATCTGGCCCACCGCCGCGGGTTGGACTTGGTGGCGGTGGGGGTGGCCAAGACCATCGACAACGATGTGGGCGACGCCGAGTTCAAACTGGTGGATCACACGCCCGGGTACGGTAGCACCGCTCGATACTGGGCGTGCAATATCCAGAATCTGAACGAGGAGAATCGGGGCTCCTGTTCCTCCGATCCGGTGCTGGTGGTTCAGGTAATGGGACGTCGGATCGGATTCATTCCGGCGGCCGCCCGGTTGGGTGATCCCCGACGGGAGATGCCCCTGCAGATCTATATGCCCGAGGCGGGAATCGGGTTGGAGGAGCTTGCCGATCTCGTCAACGACCAGGTGGGACGGGACGGCCGCGTCATCGTGGTGCTCAGCGAGGGTTTCGACGTCGGCGAGGTTGGGGTGGTCCGAGACGCCTTCGGCCACGCCAAGTTCAGCGCCAGCAGGATGACGGCGCAGCAGGCGGTGGTCAACCATCTGAACGAGGTCGGTTTGAAGGCCCGCGGATCGGCGCGCGGACAGGTCGTGGGCACGGACCAGCGCGACACCATGGTCTACGCGTCGACGGTAGACTTGGACGAAGCCTACAAGGTTGGGCTGAACGCCGTGCGGATCGGCGCCGAGTCGGGTTCGGGGTACATGTCGACCATCATCCGCCGACCCGGTCCCCTCTACCGGGTCGAGTATGACAAGGTTCCCCTCGAAGTGGTCGCAAATTCGGAGAGACGGTTCCCCCGGGACTGGATCGCCCAGAGCCGCATCGACGTAACCGACGATTTCGTGCGTTACGCGCGTCCCCTGATCGGAGACGATTGGGTGAGTGTGCCCCTTGTGGACGGCATCCAACGTTTTGCCCGCCTCGAGCGGATCTTCGCAGAGACCCGGCTGCCCTCATACGAACCGCAGGACTACCGATAGCCTTAGGAGGATTCATGTACTCTCAGTCAGAGCTCCGCAACCTGGAGCCCCAGAAAGCGTTTCTTGTCGCCATCGATTCGGACGGCTGCGCCTTCGACACGATGGAGATCAAGCACAAGGAGTGCTTCATCCCCAACATTATCAAGAACTGGGACCTGCAGGCGGTCTCGAAGTACGCGCGGGCGGCGGCCGAGTTCGTCAACCTGTACTCGAAGTGGAGGGGCATCAATCGCTTCCCGGCGCTGACGAGGGTCTTCGACCTGCTCCAGGAGTGGCCCGAGGTCGGAAAGCGGGGCGCCAGAATTCCCGAAGCCCAGGCGCTCCGGGAATGGATCGGGCGAGAGACGAAACTGGGTAATCCGACGCTCGAGGCGGAAGTGGCAAGGACCGGCGACCCGGTCCTGAAACGGGCCCTGGAGTGGAGCGTCGCGGTAAACGACAGCATCGCGGCTATGGTCTATGGAGTGCCGCCCTTCCCCTCGGTGCCTCGCAGCCTGGAGGAGATCAGCGCATGGGCCGACGTCATTGTCTGCTCGGCGACTCCCATCGAGGCGCTGCGCCGGGAGTGGGAGGAGCACGGCATCGACCGGTTCACCCGGATCATCGCGGGCCAGGAGTTGGGGAGCAAGACGGAGCATCTGCGGCTGGCCTCCGAAGGCAAATATCCTCCCGAGAAGGTGCTGATGATCGGGGACGCGCCGGGTGATCTCAAGGCCGCCCGGGCCAACAACGCGCGCTTCTTCCCCGTCTGTCCCGGCCGGGAGGAAGAATCGTGGGACCTGTTCCTGAGGGAGGGAGCGGAGCGATTTCACGGGGGACGGTTCGACGGGGAATACGAGAGCCGGTTGATCCGAGAGTTCGAGAGGATTCTTCCCTCCGAGCCGCCCTGGAAGCAACGGGCGAAGGATTAGCCTCCTTCACGTCACGGCGCGGCTGATAGGATTGGGGAAGGGCATGCCGGCGCCGAACCTGGAGAGCGGGATCGTCCGAAGTTGCCCTGAAAGCAGTCGAATGTCGCTCATACCGGAAGACGTCATGTGCAGGATTCCCCCCCTGGGCGCCAGCCCGGGGACTCCGCTCCGGCAGACCCTGATCCATGCGCGGCTGTACGATCCGGAAAGTAGCTGGGAGTGGCTGGTGATGGAGTGTGACGGCCGGAATGTCTGCTTCGGGTTGATCGTGACCCGTTTCGCGGCATTGGCGGGGCGGTTCACCCTGGCGGAGTTGGAAAGCGTCGTGGCGACGGACGGCGGCGGGGGCGGAGTGCTTTTCGACCCCCTGTTCGAACCCTTGACCGCGGAAGACTTGGGCGGGCGGGACCCGCGGGTGGAGGAGTCGCTCGAGGAGTCCGAGTCTGCGCAGGTGTCGGTCCCCCGCGATCTGGTTTCCCTCGAGGGCTTGGACTGACCGCTTCTTCAGAGCAGCTTAGCGTACCGTTGAAGCTGGTCGATGGAAACGACGCGGCTGAGTTCCTCCAAGGTCGTCAATTGGGTCGCCACTTTGGCGAGAGCGTCCGCCAGCAGAACCCGCATCCCCTCCTCCAGCGCACCCTGTCGGAGTTCCTCCTCGCTGGCTCCCCGTGATATCAGGCGACGGGATTCGGTTTTGATTTCCCAGAATTCGTAAAGGCCGACGCGGCCTCGGTATCCTTTCAATCGGCACGCGTCGCAGCCGATTCCCCGGACGAAGCGCAGTCCGGAGGCCACCCCCTTGGGGAAGAAATCCCGAAGCAGCCTGGGATCGGGCTCGTGGGGCTCGCAACACTGGGAGCAGACCCTCCGGGCCAGTCTCTGCGAGACCACCAGGAGCAGGGAGTCGGAGATCATGGCCGAAGGGACCTCGAGGTTTTGCAGGCGGCGGACCACCCCGA
>CAYRCA010000457.1:0-4178 GCA_964422565.1 uncultured Acidobacteriota bacterium
GGCCACCTCGACCAGCTTCAGAAGGGTGATTTCCAGGTGGACCGAGGGCTGCGTGTGCCACCGAAGCTCGTTCGAGGTCCGGTTGAGGAGATCGTAGAAGCGGATCAACTCCAGCTCCGAGAAAGTCCCGGCCTGGGCCAGCAGGAGTTCGCGCTCCGTCTCGGGAAGCTGGAGTAGAGCCTCGTTCCACCCCGCCACCTTGCAGACCATGAGGTGGCGGACGCGCTCGATCAACTTCCCGCAGACCGTCTGGGCGGAGACGCCGGAGGCCGTCAGTTCCTGGACCCTCGAGATCAGCGCCGCCCGATCCCGGCCGGCCACCGCGTCGATGAGCCCCGAGACCACGCCCTGGTCGATGACTCCCAGGAGCGCCCGGGCGTCGTCGTCTCCGATCCGGCTGCCTCCGAAGGCGATGAGCTGATCCAGGGCGGACTGGGCGTCGCGCATACTGCCCTGCCCGGCGGAGGCCACCAGATGCAGCGTGTAGTCGCTGACCTCCACGTTCTCCGCCTGAGTGATCGTCCGCAGGCGCTGCAGGATCCCCGAGAAGGGGACGGGCTTGAACTCATACTTCTGGCACCGCGAGGTGATGGTGGGAGGGATCTTGTGAAACTCGGTGGTGGCCAGAATGAACTTCACATGGGGCGGCGGCTCCTCCAGCGTCTTCAGCAGGGCGTTGAAGGCCTCGTTGGTCAGCATGTGGACCTCGTCCACGATGTAGATCTTGAAGCGGTCCCGGGCGGCGCCGTAGCGGACGCCGTCCCGCAGCTCGCGGATGTTGTCGATGCCGCGGTTGGAGGCGGCGTCGATCTCCTGGACGTCGACGGAGATTCCGTCCCGGATCTCCTCGCAGGAGGGGCAGGCGCAGCAGGGATTGTCGGTGACGCCTTGGTGGCAGTTGAGGGCTTTGGCGAGAATCCGCGCCGCCGTGGTCTTCCCGACTCCGCGGACTCCGGAGAAGAGGAACGCGTGGGCGATGCGTCCGCTGGTCAGGGCGTTGCGCAAGGTGCGGCTCACGGTCTCCTGCCCCACGATCTCGGAGAAGGTCTGGGGCCGCCATTTCCGGGCGATCACCTGGTACGTCATGGAAGCCGGTCTCCGGGGAAATCCTGAGGGACACTCATCGGATTCAGATGGTTCGGCTGTTTTGGGACAGGTCTCGGGTTACCTGCGGCACACGTTCGGGTCCTCTTAATGCTGCTTCCTTCCGGACCTGACATGGTTCGAGGGGAACGTTGCACAGGGCCCGAAACCTGACACTGTGAAACGGCTAGACTATACCATCTTTCGCCCCCGGCGGCATGCCCCCGCTTATGGTCGCTCGCTCCTTGCACCTGCCGCGGCCGCCCATGTCGGGCCGGAGCGGTCCGACCTGTGGGACTCGGTCGGACCTTTCGGACTCGTCGGACGCTTCTCCGCCGCCCCGAAACCCGAAAGCCGCAACTTGACTTGGTCTCCCAACGTCGTTGTAATGGAGGGCTTCCCGAATGCGGAGGAGTACCGAAGTGGTCGTAACGGGCCCGACTCGAAATCGGGTTGTCTGGTGATGAGCCAGGCACGTGGGTTCGAATCCCACCTCCTCCGAATCCGCCGGAGAGGTGTCCGAGTGGCTTAAGGAGCGCGCTTGGAAAGCGCGTGTACGGTTTACCCCGTACCGTGGGTTCGAATCCCACCCTCTCCGCCATCTCCTTCCAAATTCCATTAAAATATTTAGAAATAAAGGACTTCCACGATTTCGGCTTTGGCGAAAAATGGTCAAAAACCGCCCTTTTTGGGGGTTTTTCGTTGCAATTGCAACAGTTTTTTCTCCCATCTTTCGTCCTACCGTACGCGCCCGTCTCGAAGTCCGGGACATCGCCGGACCGGTTCCCTTCAGCTACGACACTCCTGAGCACTCCTGACGCTGCTGGGAAGGCCATCACTTCGACTAACTTCGGATCACAGTTCATGGTTCTATATTTAATGCGGAAGGACAACACACTCCATAGTACTCGACGACACCCTCCGCTATTTCACCGAGGGCACGGCCATCGAAGTTCACCCCGACACCCAGTATCTCTCTGCGCTGACGCGGATTGGACGGAGCCAACGCGGTGAGACGCAGTACGCCTTCCGATTTGGCCGGGATCGAAATGGACGACGACCTCTGCTGCGCATGCCAACCCGGCGGAAGCCGCAACTCCACGCGCGCCTCGCGCACCGCATCGGCGTGGTTGAGAATTCTTACCTCGAGCGTGACGAGGGCGCCCGGTAGGACAGTTTGCCGATAAGGGTACGCGCGCACCCAATAGGGATCCAACCCAAAGTTCACGTCCTCCCATGGCAAGATGGTTTCAAGTAGACCACGACGCTGCTCAAGCATCTCTGATGTGCGCTGCACGTAATTGTCGCTGATGGGAAGCGGCCCCCAATGCGATGCGAGGAGCAAATCAGGTTTCAGATCGAGCAGGAGCCGTAGACACCGCTCATAGCCCTGACCATCGCCAAGAAGGTTTCGGTTATGGCTCGTGTGGTCTTCGATTGCCCAATTGTTGAATGAGTCGCCGACATGAAAGACGCGTGTACCTTCATGCTCGATGAGCAGACCGCCGTGATAGAGCGTTTGTCCGGGGAAGAAGTAGCCTGTGAGAGTGAAACCTCGCCAAAGGATCGTCTCACCTTCACGTAGAATATGGTCCACGTGAATCGGCTGCGATGGAAGCGCGGGCAGCGAGTAGGCACGGGGATTCTCAAGGACATCCACGAGTTCCTGCTGCGCGTAAACGCGCGCACCATGCATGAACCGGAACCAGTTGACCGATTCTACGTGGTCATCATGATAATGGCTAATCCATATTGCCTCGATTCTCGAGATCACCTTGTCACGTTGCAGGCGGTCAATTTCAGCGATAGTCTCGGGTACACCGGCATCGAACAGGAACACGCTTCCGTCATCGGCTTTGAGGTACCAGGATGTGCCCGGGCCTTTATGGATCCACCGCGGCAGATCCACCGAAGGAAGCGGTGCCAACATCGGTGTGTCATAAGGGACGGGCGAATTTCTGGCGAATATGCGCCAGCCGGCCAGGCTGAGATAGTTGCGCATCAGAGCCTCGAGCCGTAGTTCGAGCAGCACGATGGCTTCCACGGGTTCGTTCATGACTACACCGTGGGAGGGCACAAGCACGTGCGGTGAGTATACCAGGACCTGCTTCAAACTGGCGATCACCTCCGGGATACCGCCGCCGAAGCCCCAGTAATCGAGCGGCATACCGGGGAGCTTCTTCTGGAGACCGTAGAAATCGCGAACCTGGCCGGGTCCGTAAATGAGATCGCCGGTGAAAGCGAATGTACGACCGTCCAGCTCGAACACGTACGAGACTGCCCCATCGGACCGGCCGGGCGTACCGACCACATGTATATCAATCCCCTCCCACTCGAAGACGGTGCCGGGCTGAAGCTGGTAATCGACGGGTACCGACTCGCGCAACACCATGAAATCCGGGCGAAAGACATAGCGGTGATCGAACCTTCGGTCCGCATTCGCCCAAAACTCTGTCGCCTGGTCAAAGTAGCGGGTCTCTCCAACTGGGACAGCCACCTTGACACCGGACTGCTTCAGCTCATGAACGCCGGCGACTTGCTCACGAGAATGGTCCGTGTACAGAACCCAGTCGATGCGATCAATGCCGAGACGCTCCATGGATTGAAGAATCCTCGCCTCGCCAGAACCAATGAGCAGAGCCTTTCCGTTTCGGCTGATGATCCCCACGTTGCTGACGTCGCGGAACACCCGGACCTCGCGAGAGAGAACGAACACGGAATCCTCAGGCACCTCTTGGTGCATCGCACCCGGATGACCCTGCCCCGGGGGATCGGTCTGTGCGGCTGCCAACGAGGTGGAGATCCCAATACTGAGCAGAACTACTCTAAGAGTGCATGCGAACATATCAGTATCGCTCCGTTTCCGAATCGGGTTTGATCGACACGGAGATCTTAGGGACTGCGCCATAACTATTGTTTATATGGTTTGCGGATAATATCACCATACGGGATTGTTTCCATTTATAAACAACTCAACACTGGATATGCTTAAATTAAGTATGATTGTTACTGTATTTTCTTTAAAGAGCCGATAGGCATTGCCGATAGGAATTTGCTTTCTAGTGGGAGGAGTGTATCTGAGCGGAAGTGGCGAG
>CAYRCA010000458.1:0-4169 GCA_964422565.1 uncultured Acidobacteriota bacterium
TACGTCGGCACTTCGGGCTTCGCTTATGGCGAGTGGAAGGGGGGATTTTATCCCGAGTCCCTCTCCGGGAAGGAGTTTCTCGCCTTCTACAGCCGACATTTCGCCACTACGGAGGTCAACTACACGTTCTATCGCATCCCGTCGGCTAAGACGACAGCCTCCTGGGTGAGACAGGTGCCGGTGGACTTTCGATTCTCCGTCAAGCTGAGCCGTCGAATCAGCCACTCGAAGCGGCTTCGCGACGTCGGGGAGGAGATGGAATGGTTTCGTCGGGGCGTCGAGCCCATGGGGGACAGGCTTGGATGCGTCCTGGTGCAACTTCCTCCCTGGGCCCGTCAGGATCTGGACGCCTTGCGCCGTTTCCTGGATTCCGTCGACGGCGGCTTACCCCTGGCCTTCGAGTTTCGCCACGAGAGCTGGCTGACGGACGCCACCCTGGAGGCGATCCAACAGGCCGGGGCGGCGCTGGTTCTCTCCGAAACCGATGACTCGGATTGCCGCCGGGAGGTCCCGGGCGCCTTCCTGTACCTGCGTCTTCGAAGAAGCGAGTATCGGGATGCGGATCTGGCCGATTGGGCGAGGTGGCTCAACAGTCTGAAGAGCTCCGCCTTCGTCTACCTGAAGCATTCCGAGCGGGCGCCCGAGTTGGCCCGGAGGCTTCTGGATTGCCTGGGCGGCAACCGTCCGCGTTCCGGGCCGCCGCTTGGTGCGAACGGGATGTAGGTGAATGTCTGGCTGTCCATCCTCGCCGAGAGCCGATTTCGCGCCCGGCGCCGACGCCCAAGACCCGAAACCGAGCACCAAACACCCAGCCCCTACCACCTGGAAGCCAAGCTTGGAACCCAGAATCCAGAACTGACGACGCGGGACCCGAAACACGCCCTCCGGCGCGGAACCTTGTCGTCGACGCCGTCTTCCGATACTGTAGGCGCCCATCGACATGACGTCCCGGCGAGGCGCTTTCCTGTTGCCGCTGATCGTGTGTTTGGCCCTCCAACTCCAGGGCAGGGGCGAACAAATCTCGGCCTTTCAAATCGAGGCGCCCGGTCTCGTGCTGACCGGCACGCCCTTCCGGCTGGAGGTAGCCGCTCTGGACGAAAGCGGACAACCGGCGGTCGACTTCGCGGCGATGCCCGCCGTCACGGGTCTGGCTCGGTTTACGCCGACCGCCTTTAGCGGGGGACGACTGGAGATTCTCGATGCCGTGGTCGACCGCGCCGGTCCGATCTCCATCGCGGTCTCGCACGACGGTGTCTTGGCGACGGCGGAGGTGCGCTCCATTCCGGGAATCCTCAGCATTCTGCCCCCCTTTGTCGCCATTCTTCTGGCCCTGCTCTTTCGGCAGGTTGTGGTCTCTCTGGTGGCGGGCATCTGGTTGGGGGCGGTCTTCCTTTTCGACTATGAGATCGTTGGGGGATTCTTTCGGGTACTGGATCATTTCCTGGTCAACGCCCTGAGCGAGCGCAGCCACGTCCAGATTGTGCTGTTCAGCATGCTGTTCGGCGGCATGGTCGGCGTGATTACCCGCAACGGCGGGGCGCGGGGCGTCGCCAATCGGATCACCCGCTGGGCCTCGACGGCCCGGGGGGGGCAGCTGACCACTTGGGCGATGTCCTTTCTCCTCTTTTTCGACGACTACGCGAATGTCCTGGTGAGGGGCAACCTGATGCGGCCCATCACCGACCGGCTGCGCATCTCCCGCGAGAAGCTCGCGTTCCTGGTCGATACCGGCGCCGCGACCGTGGCGAGCATTTTCATCATCTCGACCTGGATCGGCTACGAGGTGGGACTCATCGAGCAGGGCCTCCGAAGCATCGGGTCGACCGAGAGCGCCTATAGCGTATTCATTCAAACCATCCCCTACCGCTTCTATCCTCTTCTTGCGCTGATCTTCGCCTTCCTGGTGGCGTGGACGGGGAGGGATTTCGGTCCCATGCTCGCCGCCGAGCGTCGAGCGCGCCGCGAGGGAAAGGTGTTGCGGGACGGCGCCGAACCGGCCGGCGACCCGGTGGAGACGGAGCATTCCCTGGGCGAGGACGTGCCGGCCCGGTGGATCAATGGAATCCTCCCGGTGGTCGCCATCCTGGTGGTGGGGCTTTACGGGCTCTATCTGACGGGAACTCAAAGCTTGGCCGAGGAGGGTGCGCGGGACTATGGAATCGGCGACATCGTCGGCGCCGCGGACTCCTATATCGCTCTGCTCTGGGCCTCGCTTTCGGGTTGTGTGGTCGCCATTGTTTTGAGCCTGGGACAGAGGATCCTGAGCTTGGCGCGGGCCATCGAGGCCTGGATCCAGGGGCTCAAGTCGATGCTGCTGGCCATGTTGATCCTGGTGCTCGCCTGGTCGCTGGGCGCCGTGACCCAGGAACTCCACACGGCCGACTATCTCGTGCAACTGCTTCGCGGAGTGCTCTCCCCCTTCTGGTTGCCGGCTCTCACCTTCATCACCGCCGCCGCCGTGGCCTTTTCGACGGGCACCAGCTGGGCCACCATGGCCATCATGATGCCCCTCGTCATTCCCCTGGCCCACACGCTGGGCGTGGACAGCCAGCTGGCTTCGGGAGACCTGGAGAGGGTTCTGCTTGGCGTAATCAGTTCCGTTTTGGCGGGCGCGGTCTTCGGCGACCACTGCTCCCCCATTTCCGATACCACCATCCTGAGTTCCATGGCCTCGGGCTGCGATCACATCGATCACGTGCGGACCCAGTTGCCCTACGCCATTCTGGTCGCCGCCGTGGGGATCGCGGTGGGCGACCTGCCCACCGCCTACGGCATGCCGCCCTGGATCTCTCTGACCCTGGGCACGCTGATTCTGGCCGGCATCCTCTACGCGGTCGGGAAGAAGGTGGAGTGACGTGGTCCGAGAAAATAGGCCAAGCCGGTTCGGCAAGTCCCACAGGTCCGACAAGTCCGATATTGGGGGCCACTCTCACTTCGGGAGCCGGCCCGCGAGGCCGAGTACGAAACGCAGGCAGCGGTGGGGGAGGTCGACCGGGGGGTAGAACATCATGGGACACCCTCCGTCGATGACCTCGATCCCCCCGCGTCGCGCCTTCTCGACGGCGGTCGCGGAGACGCTGCCCTGGCCGAGGGAGCGATGCATCCAGATGTACCGGATTCCGAGGCGGATGCACTCGTCGACGACCCTCTCGGTGACGGTGGGAGAGGTTGCGACGACAACCCCGTCGACCTCGTCGGGCAGCGAGGCCAAGTCCGGATAACAGCGGTCCCCGTCGATCGCCGACGCGGCGGGATTGACCGGGAAGACCCGCCTTCCGCTTTGCTTCAACTTTCGGTAGATGAGGGTACCGGGCTTGCCCGTGTTGCGGGACGCACCGACGACGGCGATGGAATGAAGCTTCTGAAACTCCTCGATCAATGGTGACGTGGGCGCCATCGTTCCCTCCCTTCACGCCGTCCGCCGGTTTCTCCCGCCCCCAGGGTCCGGTCAATCGTACGGTGTTGGCCGTTCGGTGGTCAATCACGCCCGAAAGCGGGTTCAGCGGGCGGGCGGGGGTCCGATCGTCGATCCCCGTCCGCAGGGGGCTGGACTTTCCGCCGCCGGGTCGCTAAGACTAAGATCAAACGACCAACAAGAAGGCGTCCCGCGAGGCGGGGGCGACGAAAACGGAGAATGGAGTAGGCAACGCATGTCCAAACAGCATGTGGGTATGGTGGGGTTGGGAGTCATGGGCCGGAATCTGGCGCTCAACATGGAGCGCAACGGCTTCAGCGTGGCCGGTTTCGACCTTTCCGAGGAAAGACGGGCCGACCTGTCGGAGAAGTTCTCGGGAAAGCGCGCCGTCCTGGTAGACAGTTTGGGCGAATTACTGGGACGGCTGGAGTCGCCCCGTCGGATCATGATGATGGTGCCGGCCGGACAGCCGGTGGACGAGGTGATCGACCGACTGAAGCCCGACCTCTCGGTGGGGGACATCCTCATCGACGGCGGCAATACCCACTTCAAGGACACCGACCGGAGGTGCAGAGATCTGGAATCCGCCGGGATCCTGTACGTTGGAACCGGCGTCAGCGGCGGAGAGGAGGGCGCGCTGTGGGGACCCTCCATCATGCCCGGGGGAAACCCGAAGGCTTGGGAGAAGGTGCGGCCGTTCCTGCAGGCGATCGCCGCCAAGGCGGACGACGGCCGGCCGTGCTGCGAGTGGATC
>CAYRCA010000459.1:0-4156 GCA_964422565.1 uncultured Acidobacteriota bacterium
CGGCACCCCGCACGCGGCACGCGGCACGCAGCCCCGCGGCACGCCCCATCGTAGAATTACTTTACATTTCGCCCGGGCGGCGACACACTGATGGATGAGGTCGGTCCGGAAAAGCCCGGGGGGGACGGCAGCCGGGAAGAACGCGAATGACGGGACGCCTGAGCCTGAAACTGATCGCCGCGCTGGTGGGCACCCTCGGGCTGGTCTTCGGATTCTTCGGCTATCAACTCGTCGAACTGCACCGCCGCGATCTGGAGCAGGTCACCTTCGAAGCCGCCGACCGAATCTCCGACAGCATCAAGCACAGCATCCTCTACAGCATGCAGCTTAAGGACCGGGAGCACATCTACCACACCATCAAGTCGGTAAGCCGCGAACCGGGGATCAATAAGATCCGCATCTTCAACGAGGTGGGACGAATCAGCTACTCCACCGACGTGAGCGAGATCGGCCGGTACGTCGACACCCAAGCGGAGGCCTGTTTCGCCTGCCACGCCCAGGAGGAGCCCCTGACGCGCCTCGACCGGCCCGACCGAATGCGCATCTATTCCGACAACGGCCGGCGCATCCTGGGGTTGATCAACGCCATCGAGAACGAGCCCGGCTGCTACAACGATTGCCACGCCCACGCCGCCGACCAGCGAGTCCTGGGGGTTCTCGACGTAACCATGTCACTCGACCATGTGGACCAGACCATCCACGTGGGGCGCAACCTCATGGTGATGCAGTTGGGGCTCGCCATGGTGGTGATCTCCATCGTCCTCGGGGGCTTGGTCTGGATCCTGGTCCATCGGCCCGTCCGCCAGCTGACGATCGGCACCGAGCGGGTCGCGGCCGGCGATCTCGATTATCGGATCCCGGTGAAGTCTCGGGATGAGATGGGGGCTCTGGGCGGCTCGTTCAACCGCATGACCGGGCAGTTGAGGGAGGCCCACCGGGAGCTCACCGACTGGGCCGCCACCCTGGAGACTCGGGTGGAGGAGAAGACGTCTGCCCTGAAAGAGGCGCACCGGCAAATGCTCCAGGTGGAGCGCATGGCGTCCATGGGAAAGCTGGCCGCCATCGTCGCCCACGAGATCAACAACCCCCTGGCGGGAATTCTCACCTCCGCCCGGCTCGTGTTGAAGCGGTTGCGCCGCACCGGGTTGGACAGGGAGGTGGGCGCGGACATGATCGAGCATCTCCAGATGGTCGCCGACGAGGCCGTTCGTTGCGGGGAGATCGTCAAGAATCTGCTGCAGTTTTCCCGGCCCCGAGGCGGCGAGCGCCGGCCGGAGGACATCAACCGCCTGATCCGCGACTCGGTGCGGCTGGTTCAGCACAAGATCACCCTGATGAGCGTGGAGACCCGTCTGGAGCTGGACGACGACCTGCCCGAGGTGGTCTGCGACGGACAGGGGATCCGGCAGGTGCTGGTGGCGGTCCTGATCAACGCCTGCGAGGCCGTCGGTTCCTCCGGCGGTCTCATCGTCGTGGGGTCGCGACGGCCGGAGGGAGAGGGGCGGATCGAAATCTGGGTCGAGGACAGCGGCTGCGGCATGGACGAGCGCACCCAGCGGCGTATGTTCGAGCCCTTCTTTACCACCAAGGAGGAGGTGCGGGGAGTCGGCCTGGGCATGTCCGTGGTCAGCGGCATCGTGAGCTCCCATGGGGGCGAGGTCAGGGTCCGTTCCAAGCTGGGCGAGGGCACAAGGATCGCGATTGTGCTCCCCCTGGAGGGACGGGCCGCGGACGAACGACCCGACCCCCACCATGACGAGGAGGCCGTCCGGGTGAGGGGGGTAAAGGGGGTTGAAAGTTGAAGGGTGACGAGTTTCGGGTTTCGGGTGCGGCCAAGAACTGAAGGGTCAATGTATTTTTGTGTTTTCGTCGTAGGCGTCGGGCGTCGGGAGACGACCTCCCCGGAACCCCTCCGGACCTCGAAACCTCGAAACCGCGAAACCCGAAACCCCGAGCAAAGTGAGGGGGCGACATGGCGATGAGGGCGGCTCGAATCCTGGTGGTCGACGACGAGGCGGTGGTGCGCAAGTCACTGGGGGGATGGCTCCGGGAGGAGGGGTACGAGGTGGGCGCGGCGGCCTCCGGCAAGGAGGCCCTCGAGGCCCTGGCCAACGAGGAGTGGGACATCTTCCTGGTCGACATCAAGATGCCGGGCATGGACGGGCTCGAGCTTCAGCGGCGGATCGGGGGGACCCACCCCGAGGCGGCGGTGATCATCATGACGGCCTACGCTTCGGTGGATACGGCCGTGGAGGCGATGAAGCAGGGGGCCTACGACTACATCGTCAAGCCCTTCGAGCCGGAGGCGCTGGAGAATCTGGTCCGGAAGGCCGCCGAGCGCAAGCAGCTCCTCGACGAGAACGTCCAGCTTCGCAAGAAGATCGACGAGATGAGCCCCTTTCATGGGATCGTCGGGGAGAGCCCGGCCATCCGTCGGGTCCTGGAGGAGGTCCGGATGGTGGCGGAGTCGGACACGACGGTCCTCATTCGCGGGGAAAGCGGTACCGGCAAGGAGTTGATCGCCCGCGCCATCCACGCCTGCAGTCCCCGGCGCTACCTTCCCATCGTGGCCGTAAGCTGTGGCGCCCTGGCGGAGGGCGTGCTGGAGAGCGAGCTCTTTGGGCACGAGAAAGGCGCCTTCACCGGAGCCCAGTACCGGCGGAAGGGAAAGTTCGAGATGGCCGACGGCGGCACCCTCTTCCTCGACGAGGTGGGGGACATCTCCCTGAAGACGCAGGTCGACCTGCTGCGGGTCCTGGAGGAGAAGAAGGTCTGTCGCGTGGGCGGCAACAAGATGGTTCCGGTGGACTTCCGTCTGATCGCCGCCACCAACAAGAATCTCGAGACCATGGTCGGCGAGGGGACCTTCCGCGAGGACTTCTACTACCGTTTGAACGTCTTTTCCATCACCGTGCCTCCGCTACGGGAGAGGCAGGACGACATCCCCCTTCTGGCCGAGCACTTCCTTCGCAAGTTCGCCCAGAGTATGAACAAGCCCGTGAAACAGATCAGTCCGCAGGCACTGCGGCTGTTGTCGAGCCACGAGTGGCCCGGCAACATCCGCGAACTGCAGAACGCCATGGAGCGGGCCGTCCTGGTGTGCCGGTCCGACACCATCGAGGCGCAGGACTTTCCCCTGCGGTCGAGCGACGCGCCCCGGACCCTGGACGAGAAGTCGCTGTCGGCGGTCGAGCGGGAGCATGTCAACGCGGTTCTGGAGGAGGCGGAATGGAACATTTCCCGCAGTGCCCGGCTGCTGGGAATCGATCGGGTCACCCTCTACAACAAGATCAAGAAGTACAAGTTGAAGCGGCGGGAGTAGGCGTCGCATGACAATCGCGAGATGTCGGGTCCTGGTTTCCGGATTGGACGGGGCGGAAGGCTCGAGATTCGAAACTCGAAACCGCCGCGAGTTTCGCGCTCCGCTCAAGGCCACTCGCTCCTCGCGAACCGGACTCCATGATGACTGAAATCCGCCTGGTGCGCGTCGGCGAGCCCGATCCGGATATCCTGGAGTTCCTTTCGCTCACGCTGCCCGAGCACTTGTCGGTTCCCTGCCGACTTTCCGACGAGGCGGTTCCCGTGAGGGGTACGTTCAACACCGTCCGCGGCCAGTTCCACTCGACACAACTCCTGGCGCGGCTGGCGGGCATGCCCGCCGGCGACGGCGCCAGGATCCTCGGTGTCGCCGAGGTGGACCTTTTCATCCCCATCCTCACCTTCGTCTTCGGCGAGGCGCAACTGGAAGGGCGGGCGGCGCTCCTCTCCACCTGCCGGTTGCGGCAGGAGTTCTACGGTCTTCCGCCCGACCCCGAGCTTTTCCTCGACCGGGTGGAAAAGGAGGCGCTCCATGAGTTGGGACACACCTTCGGCCTGGTGCACTGCCGGGAAATCGACTGCGTTATGCACTTCTCCAACGCCGTGGAAGAGGTAGACCTCAAGACCAACGAGTTCTGTCCCGACTGCCGCACTCGAGCCGGGCTGAGGGGGTGAATGTTCCGGGCTTCGAAGATCCCGCCCCGGGCCGGAGGACAGGCATCCCTGCCTGTCGTCGACACCTCTGGCTGGAGGACAGGCATCCCTGCCTGTCGTTGAACTTCCGACTGGAGGACAGGCATCCCCGCCTGTCGTCGACACTTCGGGCTGGAGGACAGGC
>CAYRCA010000460.1:0-2779 GCA_964422565.1 uncultured Acidobacteriota bacterium
GACCACGCCCCTATTCAATGCCATCGCCGAATCGTTCGGGGCCATGCCGCCACCGTCCGTTCCGTATGTCCTGGACTTAGACCCCGATTCCGAAGGTGTCGAGCAGAGTCTTTGGACCGTGAGGCTTACCGAGAACGAGGCGATTCAAGACGTGGAGACGACCGTGACGGCCTTGACCGTCGGCGCCACGGATTACGTCTTTGTCGGCTTCATGTCGGACATGGACACAAGGCCGGGGCCGCAGGAGTATCTGTGGAGACTCCGTCTGGCGTTGGGAAAGACCGACACGCCGCACACGGTTACCACGATGCCGATGCCTCCGGGTTATAACCACGCTGCAGATCCGATCTTGGCTGCAAATTACGCATCGACAGGAACACGGCCGCACCGTGTTTACTACGGAGGGTTATTCTTCACCCCGCAGACTTCGATGACAGCGATAGGCGCGTGGTATTCCGATCCACCCTACTCTACCTGGACGGGACCTGTGTTTCTAGAGGAGAGCGGGAGCTCGCAGTATGTGCTGGACAAGCCCGATATCGTGGTCTCCGACTACTCGTCCACCAGGGGCGAGGTCTATGCAGCCTATGCGGTCGCTGTTAGAGCTCCCGGTGGCTCGTGGTCGTATCGGATCCGTTTCGCCCGCAGTACCAACGGAGGGGTCACATACAGCGCTCCCCAGACCGTGGCTACAGGTGCGTTACTGAACTGGGCGCAAGTGGTTGTCAACCCATTCTACGGCAGGATTTACTTGATATGGATTGACTACGGCACCGATCACATCATGATGCGGTTCTCAGACAACCAAGGCAGCACCTGGTCGGCCCCGGAAGTGGCGGCAACCGGTTCCTTCCTTGGTGGCCCCGATAATGATCGTTACCTTTGGGACGACGTCAAGGCAATGACCGGCGTGCAGGCACGATTCAACTGGTCAGCCAACCGCTTGGGTCTGGTCTACCACCAATGGCAGGACGAGAGCCGAACAAATACGGATGTCTGGTTTGTGAGCAAGGGCGCTCAGGGATGGAGCGCCCCACGCCGCGTCAACCCGGTGACGGTGAACGACCAGTGGATGGCGGGGCTGGACTTCGATCCCGACGGAAACTGGCTGGTCTCTTTTCTGGATCGCAGCGGCGACCCGAGCAACAGGTACTACGTCGAGCGCTGGGTGAGGCTGGCCCCAGACGGGACGGTGCTTGAGGACGGCGGTCCTGTGCCCGGAGCGATCCCGACCGACCCGTGGGATAATCATAACGGTATGTTCGTTGGCGACTATCAAGAGATCTGGTGGTGGGACCTATCGGACCAATACGCGGACCGGTTCTTTCTGGCGTTCCCTCAGGGCAACAACCAGGGGGATATCTACTTGTCGGCGGTCCAGTAAACGGATGCCGCGCGAAGGGAGCCGCAGTGATGAGGTTGAGAAGATACTTAGGTCTCGGGGTCATGCTCGGCGCGGCCGGCGGGTCTGCGGTGCTGGCCGAGGAGGTCGTCTACGCCCCAATGGTCCTGACCGCGGTGACGGATCTGGAGAACAGCCGTTTTGAGTTCCACACTCTGTTACGGGTTCAAAGCATCTCCGGTGCCCCGACCCAGGCGGAGGTGGAGTTTTTTGAGTCCGGGGGAGAGCCGAGCGACATCCTGTGTGTGCCGCCCCCATTCTCCCCCAACCCCCCGTTCTGGGGGCCCTGTTTTTATGATTCTCGGCGTCAATTCGATCTTGCCCCTTACCAAGTCGATACCGGATCGAGAAGTTTCGCCGACTTCCCGCTCTGGCCGCGATGGGAGGGGTTTCTGGAGCCTCGGATGAACGTGGGGTGGGTGAAGGTGACCAGCGGGGCGCCGGTGAAGGTCTTGGTTGAACTACGGTCCGCCCGCATCGGCGGCGGAGAAGACGATTTACGCTCGGTACTCTACGCGCCGCTGCCCGCCGGGAGAGAGTTCGTCGCGCTCATGCCATCCTACGACTTCGCCGTCTGTCTCGAGTCCTGCCGGAGCGAGGCCGAGGGGCGGCGGCCGGCGCTGGCCCTGCTGAACCCGTCGGAGAGCGAGGCGGCGCAGGTGGTTCTGAGACTGCGGAACCTGGAAGGCGGGGAAGAGGCGGTGGAGGAGCTGACCCTCGAGCCGCTGGAAGCGCGCAACGGCTTTCTGTTCGACGGGGGCGATTTCTTCGGAGACCGGCCGAGGCAAACAGGTTCCGTGGAGATCGGCAGTACACTTCCGGTGGCGCCGCTCCTGCTGGAGGTCGACGGGATCGACTGGCGTGCGGGGACGGTGTTTCCGCTGCCCGCGAGTCCCTGACGGTGCTCGTCCGCAGAAGGTACCTACGACGGGCAGCCCCGCCCGTGGCCGGGGAGGCGGGGATTGTTGGGGACTGTCTGTCCCCAATTCCGAACGTTCCCAACTCCCGATCGACGCGTTCGTCCCGGCCTGACGGGCGGGGATGCCCGTGCCACGATTAAGATGGGGGTCTTGTGAATCTTGGTCGCTTGCCGATTTCGGCCCGTCTCGCCGTCGCCGGCGTCTCGCTGGTTCTCTTCGGAACCCTGTTTCCCCTCGGACCTCCGCCGGACCCGCCGCCGGCGGTCGTTCCGTTGCTGCTCAACGGTGAGCCGTCGACCCGGATCAACCTGGCGGTCCTGGCCGAGGGCTACACCGAGTCCGAGCTGGACCGGTTCATCATTGGACAATCGGACGCAAAGCGCGCCGTCGCCGTGGCCATGCGCAACCGCTGGCGCCGCAAGCAGCTGGGCGACGATCTGCGCGACGAGGTGTATCC
>CAYRCA010000460.1:2789-4151 GCA_964422565.1 uncultured Acidobacteriota bacterium
ACCGGTTCATCTCGGACGCCGAGGGGCTCGTCGAGTATCTTTTCGCCCAGGACCCGTTCTTCGAATACGCCGCCTTCTTCAACGCCTTCGCCGTCCCGGTGGCCTCCGCGGAATCCGGTTCCGACCATCCCACTCGCGGAATCTTCCGGGATACCTACTTCAACAGCTCGTTTGGGTCGTGGGGATTGCCCCACGGCTTGACCATTCCGCCCAACGACTTCGATCCCGACGCGGCGAACGGGTTCGGAAAGGCGAGGGACCTGCTGGATCTCGTGCTTCCCGAGTACGACCTGATCGTCATCGTCGTCAACGATGGGGAGTACGGCGGATGGGGAGACCGGCGGGGTGCCGTCACCTCCGTCCACGCCAGGGCGAACGACATTCTGACGCACGAGATGGGGCATGCTTTCGCCGACCTGGGAGACGAGTACACCCATCCCTTCCCGAACGATCCGGAACCGGTGAGGGAGGAGGCCGGAGACCATACCCGATGTTGTGGAGTCTGATTCAATCAGATAGAATGGCTGCGTGAAAACACTCACCGTGACGGAAGTGGCGCGCAACTTCAGCGCCATTCTGGACGCATTGGAGCGCGACCAGGAGGAAATCGTGCTCCTTCGGAATCGGCGTCCCGTCGCGCGACTGGTGCCGGAAGCGCCGCAACGGGACGCGTTGGCGGTCTTCGGCGATCTATACCGCACCCTCGATGACGATACGGCCGAGGCGCTGTCGGCCGCCATTGCGTCCCAACGGAGGAGTCGGCGGGGACGGGTGTCGGAACTGAAGGACCCGTGGGCTGGTTGATCGATACCAGTCTGTGGATTGCCGTCGAACGCGGGACGCTCGGAGCGGCGGATCTGCACGCCGTCACGCGGCAAGAACCAGTCTATCTCTCGCCAGTGAACATCGCGGAGATCAAGTTCGGAGTGGAACTGATGCCGCCGGGTACCGGGAGGCAAAGAGCCGCCGCAATGCTCCGCCGCCTGCAACGCAAGCCCCAACTGAGGATCACCGTCGAAACCGCCGAGCGATTCGGGCTTCTCGCCGCGCGCATCAAGACGGCGGGAAGGGACTCGTGCGTTCGCGTCAACGATCTGTGGCTGGCGGCGCAGGCCGTCCAGCGCGATTTTCGGCTACTCACATCGAACGCCGGGGACTTCGCCGATATTCCGGATTTGCGCATGGTCGTTCTGCAGCCGCCGTAGACCGTTGATCCGCCCGCCGCATCCGCGCCTCCGGGCGAGCCTTGGGGAGGTCCCCCGCCGGGGAGGATGCCGGAGCGGGCGACGTGGGGAGGAGACAATGAAGCCAATGCGATTGAACCGAAGAGTCTTTCTTGCGGCCGCCGCAGCGGCGGTCGGT
>CAYRCA010000461.1:0-4141 GCA_964422565.1 uncultured Acidobacteriota bacterium
GGCGGCGTGCATCAAGGGGGTCTTCCCCCCGGCGTCGACCGCCTCGAGGTCGGCGCCGGAAGCCTGGATCAGATCGACGCTCTCGGCGTGGCCCGAAGCGGCGGCGAGCATCAACGCCGTCCGCCCCTCCCGGTCCGCGGCTTTGACGTCGGCGCCGGCGGACAGCAGGCGTCGGACGACATCGGTCATCCCCCTCTCGGCGGCCCGCGTCAGGACGGGAACCCCTCCCGGCTGATAGTTGGGGTCGGCACCCCTGTCGACGAAGCGGGCTGCCGATGCGGCGTCCTCGGCGTCGATTGCGGCGGCCAACTCCCGGCTGGGATCGCCACCGCATTGGATCAGGAAAATCGATAGAAGAGTTATTGGGAAAACGCATCCCATTCGGATCGGCGTCATTCCACACCTCCCTGACGGCCGGGACCGCCGGCTTCACCTCCCGCGGTCCAGAGGCTCTTTACCGCAGCAGTTTCCGAAATCCGAACCGCTTTGATTATGAGTGCCTTCGAGGCCCCTGTCGAGAGTGAAAACAAGCGATGTCCGGCGTCGCTGTATCCGTTGCTGGGGTTGTCCCCCTCGCCTTGGAACCCTGGCTTGGGCTTGATCAAGCCCCCGCTTTCCATTCCGGTGCGCCTTCGCTATGGACTCCATGTCGCGGCGGGGGCCCCGCGGACGAAGGCGATATAGTCGGTCGGGACGGGCGGTAGGCCCGCCTGCCGCAGGAGAAGGTTCACCTTGCCGCGGTGATACTGCCCGTGAAGGGCGACGTGCAGCAGGATATCCCCGACCGAGTTGACGAAGTTCCGTCCGGCGCTGTTCGTGTAGGGGACGGATACCAGGAGGTCGCCGTCTCGAAGGCTGGCGAGGTAGGAGTCATAGGCCTGGTGGGTTTCCTCCGCCAGGCGGACCACTTCGGCCCTGGAAATTTCCGGCCAAACCGCTTGCCTGGGCGGGCGCCGTTCGAGGCGGGCAAGCCACAACTCTTCGGTGCCGATCACATGAGCGAACTCCTGATAGGCCTTCGGTACCTCCCTTGCCATCGGCCCCAGGGCTTCGAGAAGTTTCCTGTCGGCCCACTTCGCGTGGTCCCAGAGTTGAAACAATCCGTTTATCAGTGTCATCTTCCGCCCCTACCGCTGGAAGACGACCCGGCCGCCGACTACGGTCGCGACGGCGCGGATGATCTTGATCGTTTCAGCTTCGCAGGTCAACAGATCGTCCGACAGGACGGCGAAGTCGGCCAGCTTGCCGACTTCGATCGACCCCTTCCGCGATTCATCGAAGCTGAAGTAGGCCGCGTCAATCGTCATCATGCGCAAGGCCTCTTCCCGTGAGATTCGCTCCTCCGGGCCGAACACTTGCCCTCGTTCCGTCTTCCGAGTGATCGCGACCTGCATGGTCAGGAAGGGGTTGTAGGGGTTCAGCGACTTGTCGGGATCGAATCCCTGCATGTGATCGGAATTGAGCGCCACCTTGACTCCCGCCCTGCGCCATTTGGCGATGCCGATGAAATTTGTCAGGCGGTTCGTTCCCAGCGCGTCGGCCAGTGCGTCGCCGTCCTTGTAGTACCAGGCAGGCTGCGTATCCACCAGCACACCCAGCCTTGCCGCCCGGATCGCCGTTTCGGGGTTGGGGAAGTAAGCGTGGATCAGCGTGTAACGGCGTGAGCGGATCGGGCTGTCCCGGTCGGCTGCTTCGACGGCGTCGAGGACGAGGTCCACGCCCGCGTCTCCGGTCACGTGCGAACTCATCTGCCACCCCAGGCGATGTCCGGTCCGGATCATGTTCTCCACGTGCTCGGGCTCGACTCCAGCCTGCAGACCGCCCCGATACTCGGGGTCCGAGATGCGGTACAGCGTAAAGGAGTCCTCGCCGTAAGGTTCACGCATGTACGCGGTTCCGTAAAGGATTCCGCCGTCCACAGCGATCTTTAGAGGACCGACTCGCAGCCAGTCATCACCGTCGCCGAACGAGAAGGGGAGGGACCGGATGAACCGCTCGGTGCCCTCCACTGTCCCGTCGCTCCGCACCCGGATCGTCACGTTGACCCGCACGGGCAGAGAGTCCTGTTGCTTCAGTTTCTCGTAAGCCCGATATCCGGCGACGTTCGTGCTCCGCTCAGAGATGCTGGTAATTCCGAAATGATTGTAGGTCTGCAGCAGACGGTGCAGGTTGGCCTGATATTCGGATTCCGGACGCTCCGGGCGCCTCAGAAACGTTGAGACCAGTTCGCCGGCGTTTCGCAGCACCCCGGTGGGTTTGCCGTCCCCACTCACTTCAATCTTTCCCCGGTCGGAAACGGGTGTGTCGGCGCGTATACCGGCGACGCGCAGCGCTTCCGAGTTGAGGACTTGGATTTGATGATTGGCGTACTGCCAGTTGAAGACGACCGGGTGATGCGGTGCGGCTTCATCGAGCTCCTCCGGGGTCGGGATGCGCCCTTCCCGAATCCTGGTGACATCCGCTCGTGGAATCCGAATCCAGTTTTCCCGAGGTGCCTGCTCCGCCCGCCGGCGAACCCAATCCTGGATCTCGGCGATTGAGCCGAGCTGGACGAAGGGAGCGGTGAGGTCGCCGCGAGCGGCGCCGGTGGCATGGACATGGATTTCAATGAGTCCGGGAACGACGGTTCGGCCCTCGGCGTCGATGACGCGAGTCCCTTCACCGACCAGCCTTTGAATCTCTTCATTGGAACCGACCGCCGCGAATACCCCGTCCCGAACCGCCGCCGCTTCAGCCAGGCTGAAGCGGTCATCGACCGTCAGGATCTTGCCGTTGACGACCACCAGGTCGGCGGGAGGCTCCTGCCCGAAAGCCGAAGCAATTGCGAGGTTCAGGAGAGCGATCAAGAGGATGGCATGTTTCAACACGGATTTTCCTTTTCAGCCGATGATATTGAGCATGCCGCAAAGGGGCAAGTGCGCGGCGGCCCGGACGCCCCGGATCCGGCGATCGCACACCCTGCCCGGTCCCCGATCGGAGGCCGAGGTCGGAGTGATTTGAAGGTGCGGCCCGCTGTCAAAGGCCGTCAAGTGGTTCCCTTTGTCCCGGTGTTCTTCGATCTCGGTCGCCGAGCGCCGCGCACAAAGCGCACAAGGGACAGTCCCTTTTCGATCTCGCCGGGCGGAGCGCGATTTTCCCGCGTTCATCGTTCAAGGGGTATCGGCGCGCGCCCGTGCCCGGTAAGGACCGTGAGCGGAGAGGAGGGTCCGGGTTTCATCCCGGTCGTCCAGGACGAACACGCGGTAGGTCTCGCCGCCGGGATCGACTCGGACGACGATGTGTCCCCGGGAGGCCGCCGCGTCCTCGATGCGGTCGATCAGCCACGATGTCTCCTCCTCTCCGAACAGGGTCACCATGTTCGGGCGCCTGCCCTCCCAGACGCCGTTGGTCAGGAACAGATCGCGCGGTCCCGGATAGATCCGCTCGGAAAGCAACCTTCGCGTGACGTCCGGGGCGGGTTGACTGGCGGCGTAGACGGACACGAGGTGTACCCGCGGACGCAGGACGCTGAGAAAAAACGCGTTGGCCGCATCCGGGGAACCGTGATGATTCAGCGCGTGCACGTCGACCGGTCCCACGACCCACGCGAGGGCCGATTCCATGTCGCGCCACGCGGGCGCCTCAGCGGGCGGGAGACCCACCATATCGCCGCCGTCGAAGTAGGTGAAGTCCCCGTACCGCAACCGAAAGGCGAGGCTGCAATTGTTCTCGCTGGGCGGGTCGTCGTCGGGAAAACGATTGCGAACCCGCCGGCCGGTTCCGGTCCACACGTACCCGTTCGCCGCGATGATGCGAAACTCGAATCCCGGGTACTTCTCCGGGGCGTGTTGGAGCACCACCTGATCGTTCCGTCCGGCCTCGAAGCGTTCGATCCGCATGTCGCCCTGTTCGATCCGTGATCGGATGAACGCGCGGTAATTGTCCATCGTCTCGCCGGTCAACGGCTGCGGGAACTCGTACTCGGGCCAGCCCCGGTCCAGAAGGCGGCGAATCGGCACCGACTGCGCCACATCGGTGATCCCGGTCAGCCGATACGCGCCGGAAGCCGACTCGGGCGAGTCGGCCGTAACCGCGCCCATGTGGTCCCCGTGGAAGTGGCTGAGGAGGGTGTAATCCAGCGCGCCCCCGTCGCCGCGGGGAT
>CAYRCA010000462.1:0-4117 GCA_964422565.1 uncultured Acidobacteriota bacterium
TGGCCGAGATCGCCGGGCGGGAAGTGTGGAAGTCTCCAGGGCCGCGGAAGATCGCCGACACCCCGCCGGCGTGGGGATGGCGTCCCCGAACCCGCCGAAGGCGCTCACTCATGCGCCGGCGCCCTCGTCTGCGCGTGGGGATCCCCCGGGTCCTCAACTTCTACCAGTATGCTCCGCTCTTCACCGGATATCTGGAGAGTCTGGGGGTGGATTCCGCCAATATCATCTTCTCCGATCGAACCAGCGAGGCGCTGTATCGGGAGGGAGCGGGCCGAAGCTCCATCGACCCCTGCTATCCGGCAAAAGTGGCGCCGGCCCACGTGCACAATCTCATCAGCAACGGACACCGCCGGAGACGCCTGGACTGCATCTTCTTCCCCATGCTGGCTGGACTGACCTCCCCACTCGTCGACACGGTTGACGAGACCGCATGCTGCACGGTAAGCGCGACCCCGGAAAGCGTGAAGGCGGCCTTCACCAAGGAGAAGGATGTCTTCGCGGAGGAAGGGATCGTTTATGTCGAGCCCCTGCTGGACCTGAGGGATCGACGCCTCTTTGCCCATCAGATGATGGAGGCTTGGAACCCGGTCCTGGGGTTGTCGCCGCGGGAGAACGAAAGGGCCGTGGAGGAGGGGTTTGCGGCGCTGGAGCGGTTCCAGTCCGCGATGCGCCGGCGAGCGCGGGAGGTCATCGACCGACTGGAGCGGGAGAATCGGATTGGGCTCCTGGTGCTGGGCCGTCCCTATCACCATGATTCGGGGCTGAACCATGAGATTCTGGAGGGGCTCAGGGGGTTGGGCTACCCTGTCCTGACACAGTGCACCCTCCCTCTGGATCAAGATCTGCTCGATCGGCTGTTTGGAGAAGAGGTTCGGACTGGAGCGGTCAGCCATCCCCTGACGATCGGTGATGTCTGGCTCAACGCCTTCTCCACCAACAGCTCGATGAAGATCTGGGCCGCCAAGTTTGCGGCTCGGCATCCAAACCTCGTCGCCCTGGAGATATCGAACTTCAACTGCGGGCACGACGCCGCGATTTATGCCGTTTGCGAGGCTATTGTGGAGGCCTCCGGGACCCCCTTCTTTTCATTTCGAGATCTGGATGAGAACAAGCCTTCGGGAACGTTCAAGATCCGAATCGAAACGATCGACTACTTCCTCCGGCAGTATCGGAAGCGCCTGGAGCAACGACAGCGGCGCCGGCAAGAGCTGGACAGAAGGATGCACCGGTACGAGGTCGCTCTGCGCCGGAAGGCGCAAACCCCGGAACTCGCCGGGAGGGCTGGAACCGACTCCCGGTTCCACGATCTCGGGCTCGGCTGAGGCGAACCCGAGCACCCAAGAACGAAACGATCTTCGGATATGATATCGGCATCATGGGAAAATTCAGTGTCGGGTCATTCCTGGCGGCATGGTTGCTCTTATTTCCCGCCTCATTCGCCCAGACGGACGGGGAGGGGCGTCCGGAACCTCTGGGCAAGAATCCCTTTTACATCGACGATTTCAAGCTGCCGGCGGACTTCGTCTTCTCCCCTGGGACGATCTCGCGGCGGCCGGGAGTCGACGGCGAAGCCGTGCTCGGAGCGTGGGGGCATGGCGACGGTCCGGCGCTGACACATCTGCTGGATAAGGCGGAGACCGTGGAGTTGGCGCAGGGCGGCGGGAAACACCGTAACGCCCTGCTTGTTCGACTCGACGCCGAGGGTTCCTACCTGCTGCTTCTCTACTACCCTACGTCCGAAGCGGACTCTTCCGGTTCCAAGGTGTTTATCGAGAGGGGAACGTTCGGTTGGATGGGGACGGTTGTCGTGCTGAGTCCCGAGAGCTACCACGAGATCGTCCGAAGCGACGGCCGGACGGCGACGACCGAAGTGACACGGGGGCAAATACCCCGGACCTATGTCCTCTACACGGCTCTTTTCAGGGATCTTTCCACGGAGGAAAGTGCCCAGGCGCCGGCCAATCCAGGAATCGTACTGGAGGGGCCGGTTTGTCCCCCCTTCGCGAGGATTGGGTACGGCTACTGTTCCGATCTGGGTGAGGGACGCTTCCGGTTCAGGGCGAAACTGCAAAGGATCACCGAGACGCGGCCCTGAGCGCCAACCCCGCGCGGCTCCGCCTCATTCCCTTTCCCGCTCACCGAGGACCCTTCATCGATCGAATGGACCACGGCCGCGACGACGGCCCCTCCGTCGTGGAGGGGCCGTTCAGGACGGTTCATCTTGAGCCTCAGGTCAAGCGTCGGGGGGCAGGTACTCCCGCCGCTCGGGAGGATAGATCATCTGCCGGGTCTTGGGATCGAAAGCCAAGACGCGGCCCTGCCGGTAGGAATCGACCCCCAGCTTGATCGCCACCATGATTTGGTAGCCCTTGAGCACATCGTACACCGGTTGGCTGCGGCTTCGCATGCAGTCGAGCCAGTCGTCCACCAGGCCCTTGCTCTCCTCGGCTTCGATGATGACTTCATCCTTGCCGTTGTTGGCCTGTCGAAACTCCTCCCTGAAGGTGTTTTCAGCCTTGATCTGAGCGTAGATGCGCGGCCTTTGCCGCTGCTGAGTCTGGGTTTGATCCCCCATGGAGTCCCCCGCGCCCGCCTGGCCCCGCAGCACCTCCAGGGTAGCCCAGTTTCCGTAGACGGTCAGGGGCGCCGAGCTTCCGTTGGCCATGCAGGAGATCATGTTCACACAGTACTCGCCCGGGTATTCCACCATGGTCATGTAGGTATCCGGCACCTCCCGGTTCTTCTGGACATAGATCCCGCCCGCGCCGGTCGCACGGGTGGGAAAGTCGAAACCCAGCATCGTGCTCATCGTCCCCAGTCGATGGTACAGAAGATCGGTGGCGTTCCCGCCGGAGTAGTCCCAGTATTTCCGCCAGCGGAAATAGCGCTCGTCACTGTAAGGCCTCTTGGGCGCCGGGCCGAGCCACATTTCCCAGTCGAGATTCTCCGCCGTCACTTTCGCGTCGGGCCAGTGGCGGCTGCCCACACCCGGAATCGGGTAGTCCCACATCCCCTCCCGCGTGTTGCGGTTGTAGCTGATCAGTCCCCAGAGGATCTTGCCCATCTTTCCGGCCTTGATGTACTCGTGGATCTGCCAGTTCAGGCGGTCGGCCGGTCCCCCACCCCCAACCTGCAGGATTCGCTGGGTTTCCCCCACCATGTCGGTCAACTGGGCCGCTTCCTCGACGGTGTAGGTCATCGGCTTCTCGAGGTAGACGTCCTTGCCCGCGCTGAGCGCGTCCGCCGTCATCTGGTAGTGCCAGTGGTCCGGGGTGATGATCACCACGCCGTCGATGTCCGAACGGGCAAGGACCTCCCGGTAGTCCCGGTAGGTTCTTGGGCTCTGGGTCTGTTCCTGGGCAAACTGGACCCGGGGCTCCCAGACATCGCACAGGGCCGCATACTCAAAGTCGTTCAGCCTTTCCTTCCGTCGACGAAAGGCTCCCAGCAGTCCGTAGAACTGCATGCCGCAGCCGATAAATCCCAGGTTGATCCGGTCGTTGGCGCCCAGGATTCGGCCCGTGGCCGTGGGGAGCGGTTTCGCCGCCGCTGACACGGTCGTCCCATGGGCAGCCAGAGAAGCCGTGGCCACGGCGCCCGCCGCCCTTCCCAGGAAATCCCGCCGGTTGGATTTGGATTCCCTTCGTTGCTTTTCGTTCATGAACCGTCCTCCTCACGTTGACAATAAACACATCCGAGGAGATCTTACGCCTCTCGACCTGGAAACAAAACCTTCGGAGAGAACCGGAGGGGACGGGACAAAGGCGCCCCTGCCGAGAGGGCCCGGGCCCCGGCACGTGGGCGCCCGACCCGACACGGTCTCGGAACGGCCGCGCCACACAGGCTCAGAGAACGCCTGGACGACGTGGAAAGTGGGATTCGATTAGACGAAACGCTTCTTCGGGGAGGCTTGGATCGAGCCGAGCCTCCCCGAGAAAATGCGGTTCCGAGCCGCCGCCCAATTCACCTTGGGCTTCCGGGCGGAAGACCCCCGGTTCGCCGGCCGGCGACAGCGGATCCCGGCGGAGAACCTACCAGCGCTTGCTGCCGCGACTGCCGCCGAAGCCGCCCCTGGAGGGGCCTCGATCACCGCCACGACCGCCGCCGCCGGGTCGGG
>CAYRCA010000463.1:0-4115 GCA_964422565.1 uncultured Acidobacteriota bacterium
CCCGCGAGGGGGCGGAGCGGGCGGCCCTGGACGAACGCTTGCGGCATCGGGAGCAGGCTCTGGAGGAGTCGCGCCGGACGGTGGCCCGGATCGAGACCGAGGCGAAAACCTTGGGGGACCGTCTGGGGGAGGAGACGGAGAGACGGGCCACGGCGGAGCAGCTGAGCCGGCGCATTCCGGAGCTTGAGCGCGATCTCGCCGCAAGCCGCGACGAGGCGCGGCGGCTTCAGAACGAGATGGGGACTCTGCGGGAGAGCTTGGGCCGGGCGCGGACTCAGCTCGACGAGGAACGACGGTCCTCCGAGGAGAAACTGGCCCTGCTGGGGGAGGCGCAGGCGAGGCTCCAGGACGCCTTCAAAGCCCTCTCGGCCGACGCTCTAAAGAGCAACAACCAGTCCTTTCTCGATCTGGCCCGAACCGCCCTGGAGCGGTTTCAGCAGGATGCCCGGGGAGACCTGGACAAGCGGCAGCAGGCCATCGGCGAGTTGGTGCGGCCGGTCCGAGAATCGCTCGATCGATTCGATCGGAAGGTCCAGGAGCTCGAAACGAACCGGGTGGGGGCTTATGAGAGTCTTTCCCTCCAGGTCCGGTCCCTCGCCGAGAGTCAGAACCAACTGCGGGCGGAGACGTCCAACCTGGTCCACGCGCTGAGGACGCCGGTGGTCCGGGGGCGGTGGGGTGAAATCCAGCTCCAGCGGGTGGTTGAAATGGCGGGCATGGTGGATCACTGCGACTTCGTTCAGCAGGAGTCGGTGGAGACCGAGGGGGGACGTCTCCGTCCCGACCTCATTGTCCGCCTCCCGGGAGGCAAGAACATCGTGGTCGACGCGAAGTCCCCTTTGTCGGCCTATCTTGCGGCTCACGAGGCGGACGACGAGCCGGCAAGGAGTGCAAGCCTACGCGAGCATGCCCGAGCCGTCCGGAACCATCTTACCAACCTGAGTCGCAAGTCCTACTGGGATCAATTCCAGCCCGCGCCCGAGTTTGTGGTGCTCTTCCTGCCCGGGGAAAGCTTCTTCAGCGCCGCCCTCGAGCAGGACCCGGGGTTGATCGAGGCCGGCGTCGAGCAGCGGGTTCTGATCGCCACTCCCACGACCCTTATCGCGCTTCTACGGGCCGTGGCGTTCGGCTGGCGGCAGGAGGCCGTGGCCGAGAACGCCCAGCGCATCAGTGACCTGGGGCGCGAGTTGTACAAGCGGATCGCCGATATGACCCTGCACTGGCATAACGTGGGACGCAGCTTGGGCTCGGCGGTCAAGAGCTACAACCGCGCCGTGGGTTCGCTGGAGAGCCGGGTTCTCCCCGGTGCCCGAAGGTTCCGCGATCTCGAGGCGGCTCCGGCGGGAATCGAGATCCGGGAATTGCAGCCGGTCGACCAGGGTGTACGCCGCCTCCGGAGCGATGAGTTGTCCGCGGATCCGGAGGAACCGGCTCTCGTCTCCGCCGACGTCGATGGCTGAGTAAGCTTTCAGTGGAGGCGCGATCCACGAAGTGCCACCAAGGAACGCGGCGCGGCTGGAGCGGACATCCGTGAGAAACGGGGTCCGTTGTACTTAGGTTCTAGACTATAGACCAGGGTTCGCGTTGTGGGGTGTCGCGCCTGAGGCGTTTCTCTCTGGTATCATCCGACGCAAGAACGGGGCGCCGCACCTTCATTTCAGGAGAAGTCATGATCCGAGAGATTTTTTTGGCGGGTCTCGCAGGAGCCTTTCTGGCGGTGACCCTGCCGGTTCGAGCCGAGGACTGGCCCGCGTGGAGGGGCCTGGAGCGGAAGGGAGTCTGGCGCGAGAGCGGAATTCTTGAGAGGTTCCCCTCGGAGGGACTTCGGGCCGAGTGGCGGGTTCCGATCCGCAGCGGCTTCAGCGGGCCCGCGGTAGCCGAGGGGAGGGTGTTCGTAACGGACTTTGAGCGGCGGGAACTCAACCGAGGAGTGGAACGCGTTCTTTCTCTGGACGAAGCCACGGGAGAGATTCTCTGGACTCACGAGTGGCAAGCCGACTACATCGGGCTGGCGAACACTTACGCCATCGGTCCCCGGGCCACTCCCACGGTGGACGGAGACCGGGTCTACATTCTGGGAGCCAAGGGACGGCTCTTCTGCCTCGACGTTCGCACCGGGGAGGTTCTCTGGGAGAAAGACTTCGAGCGGGACTACGCGGCGGAGGTGCCCACCTGGGGCACGACCGGAGCTCCCCTGGTCGAGGGAGACAAGCTGATCTGCCTGGTGGGGGGACAGCCCGACGCCAAGGTGGTGGCCTTCGACAAGCGGACGGGACGGGAGTTGTGGCGCTCCATCTCCTCGGACAGTGAACCGGGATACTCCGCACCCATCGCCCTGACGGCGGGCGGGCGGCGGCAGATCGTCATATGGCACCCTCACGCCGTGTCGTCTCTGGATCCCGAAACCGGAGACCTGTTCTGGGAAGTGCCGTTCCGGGTGGAGATGGGCTTGGCGGTGGCGACGCCTGTGGTGAGCGGAAACCACCTCCTGATCTCCTCTTTTTACAACGGTTCGATGCTCCTGAAGCTGGATTCGGACACACCCGGTGCGCGCGTCGTCTGGAGGGGGCAAAGCCGGAGCGAGATCGACACCGACGGTCTGCATTCGCTGATCAGCACTCCGGCCGTTCTTGAAGGCACGATCTACGGCTCTTGCAGCTACGGACAGTTCCGGGCGCTCGATCTCGCCACCGGAGCCCGGCTCTGGGAAACGCTCGAGGCGACCCGGGAAAACGTCCGCTGGGCGACCGGCCTTCTGGTTCGAAACGGCGACCGGTTTTTCATCAACAACGACCGGGGAGAGCTTATCATCGCCCGACTGTCGCGGGAAGGTTTCGAAGAGATCGACAGGACACAGCTGATCTCGCCCACTTCGCGCCCGGGAAACCGCCGGGAGCTGGAGGCCGTCCACTGGTCCCACCCCGCCTATGCCAACCGCCATATCATCGTCCGGAACGACGAGGAGATTCTCCGCGTTTCGCTGGAGCGTCGGCGCTGACTCGCTTGACCTCGACGGTGAAGGCCAACCCGCGTCCATCGGGAGCGCTGAAGAAGTGCAAGTGAAACCAGGCCCATGCGGCGAAATACCTAGACATAAGTCGTAAAAACCTCATCTACAGGATGGAAAAGCGCCGCATCAAGGAGGAATGCGCAGACGGCCAGGAATCCATGGATGCCCTGCCGTAACCGGCACCCCGGATTCGGCCGCGTTCTGACGCGATCCATTGATCCATCCGTGCATGATTAACGGTTCGTGATCTCACGATCTTTTATTGGACAGCTTGATAATCACGACGGTCAGCAGTACTGTACTTGTACTCTTGGGGGATTCGCCTATCTGTTCGATATTGCGCGGCCCGTCTGGTCGGAATTGCTCATCCCAGTTTGGATGAAGGTAACCTGGCCTGGAGTTCCCGTCCCCGCTGCAGAAACGCCGAACGCCGTCACAAACCGCCCGTTCCACTCCATCCAACGCCGGTCGGAGAAGCTTCCCACCTCATAAGCTCCGGCGGCATCCGACGCCTCGCAATATTTTTCACGTCTCTCAAGATCGGATCTTCTGGGATTGGCTTGGTGATAACCAACCTCCTCCAAAACCAGCCCGACGCAAGCCGCTGGCGATGTATGGGCAGTTTCGCATCAATTGCCACAACAATCCGGTCCGATAATTTTCGATCATCAGAATGATCGGCCCCAGATTAAGCCCGTAATGCCACGAGGACACCCAGCCATGCGGGTTGCGGGACTTCCCCGGGTACGTCGGGTTGAAAGACGCTTTGAAGCCGTACGGGTTCAGCTCGGTCAATTTGGCCTGGTGTATGCAATAGTCGAGCGCGGGCAACACGATCTCGGGCGCGAACGGCAGCGACGCCACTACGGCCCACGGTGCGATGGTTCCGTCGTCGGGTCCGTACGGCACCCCGCGTCCCAAGTAATCGAAGAACTGGCGCTCAATGCCATCCACTTTGATAGTGACGGGGCCAGGGCCCTCGCTTGCGGTAATTCCCCAGCAATGGCGGCCATAGCCGGCGAACTTGAGCGGGTTGTCCATCGCGTCCCGTTGTTGCACGTAAGTTGCACGGCGGCTGTTCTCGAAGTAGTCGATGCCTTTGTCG
>CAYRCA010000464.1:0-4109 GCA_964422565.1 uncultured Acidobacteriota bacterium
AGCATCGGAATCAGGGCCTCGACGAAATGTTCGCTTCTGTTGCCGCTGATCGCTTCAGCCACCGCCTGTTTGACGACCGGGGAGGGATCCGACGCCAGTTCGAAGAGCGCCTCCTCAAACAAAGGCGAGGCATGATGCGAAACGGCGCGAGCCAGAGCGACCCGGGCCTCGACCCGGTCATCCCGGATCAGTCGTTCCAACCGTTCTCGCGCCTCCGACTCCGCCAGGTTCCCGCCGGAGATCAGTCCCACAAGTGAGGTTGCGGCGACGACCGGAGACGGGTCGTCCAAGAAGCTTCGCAGCAAGGCGGGCGCCGGGTCCACTCTGGTCCGAGCCTTGAGTGCGGCGGCTCGGACCGCCGCATCGCCATCTTTGAGAAGCCGGTCGGCTATGGGCAAAAAGTCGGTTCGTCCAGATTCCGAGAGCAGCCGCAGGGCCAGGACTACGACGGAGGTGGAGGGATGATAGAGAATCAAGGCGGGGATCAGGCGGGTTCGTCCCTCCAGGGCCAGCAGTTCGAGGACCGCCGTCACCTCGGCATCGTCGCTGCTGTTCAGGCGCGCGATCAGAGTCTCGAGCGAGGCCAGATTCAGTTCCGGCAGTCCCGGGCGATCCGGCGTCGAACTCTCCGCCAAAGTCTTGCGGAAGAGATCCGTGTAGGGACGACTCAGACCGAGCGCAGCTGCAGTCCAGGCGACTAGAAGGGCTGCCAGGACGGAGGCCAATACCCGACTCTCCCCGCCCAGAGCTGTGACGGAGAGGATGGCCAACGAAGCGACGGCCTGCCCGCCCCGCTGGCCGGCGACGTCGATGAAGGCCTTGACCCGGGCCCGAGTGTTGAAGCTCAGCGGAACCGACAGCAGCTCGAGAGACGTTCGGTGCAGAGAGTAGCGCAGGCTTCCGTCCGCCCCTTTGAGGAAGAGAGCCGCCAGAAGACCTCCCGATATGAGAATGCCGAAGGTTCCCACAAAGAGCAGGGCGGGGAAAACGAGAAGCAGACGGCTCACACCCAGCCGGCGCACCAGCCAGCTCACCAGTACGATCTGAGCCATCAAAGAGAGCGCGTTGAGGAGCAGATAGAACGTCGCGAAAAACGTGCCCAGTTCGTCGGCCGGGACCGATCGGGCCACAACACTCTTGAAAATGTAGTCGGCGACCGTGAGACCGACCGTCGAAACAAGGACCAGAATCGCCAGTTGTTTGACGTAGGGGCGATCCCAGATGAATCGTAAGTCTTCAATCAGTTCCCGTGTCCTAAGGCGTGGAGCGACGGCCGGTTCGGCGCTTCCCGGACTCATGTTTCGCAACATCAGAGGGCCGATCCCGCTGGCCAGGACCGCGATCGCTGCGGCCAGCAGAATCTGTCGAGGCTGGTAAGCGGCGGCCAACAGGCGTGCCAGGGCCGAGCCGGCGACCGCTCCCAGGACGCTCCCAATCCCAATGAAGGCATACAGCCGCTTGGCCTGGGTCACTGTGAACAGGTCGCCCATGAGTACCCAAAACCGTACTACGACGACGCTGGAGAAAAGCCCGCTCCAGGCATACAGGCCGTAAAGACTCCACGGAGCGGTGTCGGCGAGCCCCCAGAAAGTCAAGGTGATCAGCGCCGCCAGGGACAGAGCCAGGCTGAGATCGATTCCTCTTCGGAAGCGCTGAAGCGAGTATTCCTGAATGCGATGCAGGAACAAGGCTCCGACTGCGATGCCCAGGTAGACCCAGGGCAGTCGGTTCACCGGCAGATTGGCCAGAAACAACGCATCGCGGGCCGTCTCCAGCAGCGCGTGACCGCACATCATCCCAAAGAGGGTCAGAAAGGCACTGAGGCTCTCGCGTCGTTCTTCGGGCCGAATACTGGAAAATGCTCTGAACATGACTACTGAGGCACGGCCGTGACATTGGAGGTTCTGAAAAGGTCCAACAGGCGGAACTGCGCCAGCGGGCGCGCCGTCGGCAGGAAGTCGGAGGAATGGTCCTTCCCGCTGTCCGCCGAGATATCGCCGACATGAAAGACGAGTTCGGTCCGTTCCCCCAACACCCGGGCGACCAGGGCGTCGTGACCGCGCCGGTAATTGCCCTGAATGTCAGCGTAGAGCAGGAAAAAGGACGGCTCCTCGGCCGACGATGGATCGAGGGTGGGGAAGGGCATCGCCGGGCCGGTCAGACCGGCCGTCCCCGCCACGAGGATCAGTGGAAGCATCAGCGGGAGGCTCAGAATGAGCGACAGCTCCGGCCTCCAAGGCTCTTCATCGCCCAAGCTCGGCGGCCGATCCCTAGTGACCCTCAGCCCGGATGATCTGTGCATGGATTTTGATTGCGGCCATTATAGGGTAGGACCCGCGATGGCGACAACGAGCGCTCAAATGGAGCGGCCCGCGGAGGAAACTTACTCCCATGAGGAAAGACGATATCACTGCCCCGCGGGCTCAGTACGTGAAACCGGCGCCCGACGGATCGATCGCTGAACTCCCGCCCCTTTCGAATAGACTGAATAGACTGAAAGGAGCCGTGCGTTTTCCCTCTTTAGGCTGTACCTGCTGTTGCGAACGAGCCCGCGTTTCCGGTGTCGGCGCGGCCTCCGACGGGCGGAACTGGCGCGTCACCGCACTCGCCGATCTCGCCGACTGAAGAATCATCACACTCCCCTCCTTGCGCTTCCCGCCGAGCCGGTATGCAATCGGGGAAGGAGAAGGCCACACAGCTGAATTTCCTGGAGCGATACGGCCTGAAGTACTTGCGGCGACAACGGTCGGCAAAAGCCGTTGGTCGGTGAGGCAATTGAACAAGGACCGTTGGCCGTCGGGCGGGACGTCGAAAGGACGCATCCAGGATGCTCCTTAAAGCAGGTTAGTGACCCCCTCGGGGATGGTGGAAACCCCTCGCCTTCAGGCGAAGAGAAGGTAGAATCTGTGGTGGCGTGCGGGTCTATCGAGGGGGAGCACACACGAAATTCGACCTGAAGGCACATCTCCTCCATCATTCGGCACGGGCACATCTGCCTTCACCAATCCGAGTTGGGGAGCCGGTCAGTCTGGCGATGTGAAGCAGGGGTGTACCTACATAATCAATGACAACCGCCGTTCATGGCCCGTCGAGATGGACGAGGCCTCCGGATCCTTTGCCGGAAAGGATGAGGCGATGCAGCAGTATGAAAGATTCACGCTGGACGATGCCGTGGTGATTCTCGAGCGGACCCCCGCAAGTCTCAGCGCCTTACTGAATGGCTTGCCCGAGAGGTGGCTGAGAGCGACGGAAGGCGACCAGACCTGGTCGCCGTTCGACGTCGTTGGTCACCTCGTCCACTGCGAACGGACAAACTGGATCCCGCGGGCCCGTCACATCCTGGCGGGCGAGAGGCGGCCCCTCGACCCGTTCGACCGAACGGCCCAGTTCGTCGAAAGCAGGGGCAGGCCTATTGGTGAACTCCTGGAGGCGTTCGCCGAGCTGCGACGTGAGAGTATTGCGGCGCTGCTGGCCATGAATCCGACGCCTGAGGATCTGAGCCGGACGGGAAGGCACTCCGAGCTCGGCGAGGTGAGGCTCGGGCAGCTGCTGGCGACGTGGGTCGTTCATGACCTGGATCACGTGGCGCAGGTCGTCCGGACGATTGCCAAGGGGTACACCGATGCCGTCGGGCCCTGGAGTCCGTACCTGTCGATACTGCGGGATCGAGTTGTGTGAAACAGGACCCGGCGGGCGTTCAGAAGGTGCAGAGCGGCTGCGCAGGTGGGATTGCCGCCGGTGATGATCTGTCGGGCCCTGAAACGGGAGGTTTGAGATGAAGCGCACGTTGTCTCGGGAGTGTGTGCTCGCTACGACGATGCGCGTCGGTCCTGCCGGCTGCGATATTGAGTCTTTGCCCGGCGGCCGCTGCCCCAGGCGTCGACGCCGTTTCGGAGAACGGCGGGGTGCGGGCCGCCATCCGGGTGCTCGACTCGTGGATCGAGGCCACCGTGCGGTCGCGCGAGCAGCCCGGCCTGCCCATCGGCATGGTCTACGACCAGAGCCTGATCCGGGCGCCTGGTTCCGCGTCGAGGCGCTGACCTTGTTTCCGACGGCCGGATGGCTCGGAAAAGCGTTGATCTCCGCCTCGGCCATTTCCGCCGGATGGC
>CAYRCA010000465.1:0-4099 GCA_964422565.1 uncultured Acidobacteriota bacterium
CTCCACGAAAGCCATTTCACAGTCGATCTGGGTGAATTCCGGCTGACGGTCGGCTCTCAGGTCCTCGTCGCGGAAACAGCGAACGATTTGGAAGTAGCGATCCATCCCGGCGATCATCAGCAACTGCTTGAAGAGTTGCGGGGACTGGGGCAGGGCGTAGAAGTGTCCGCGGTGGATACGGCTCGGGACGAGGTAGTCGCGGGCGCCCTCGGGGGTCGACTTGGTGAGAAACGGCGTTTCGATTTCCAGGAAGCCGTTCTCGTCCAGTTCCCTGCGCACCTCGATCGCCACCTGGTGGCGCAGCCGGATGTTGCGCTGCAGCGGCTTGCGTCGCAGATCGAGGAAGCGGTAGCGTAGACGGGTCTCCTCGGATGCGGTCACGTCCTCGTTGATGGGGAAGGGGGGAGTGAGGGATCGGTTGAGGATCCGGATCTCCTCCGCCCTGATCTCGACGGCGCCGGTGGCGATGTCGGGGTTGACGGTATCGGGACTGCGCCGGACGACCTTGCCGGTCACCGAGAGGACGTATTCGGGACGGACGGTCCGCGCTCGCTCCAGAACTTCGGGGTTGTCGGCGTTTGCCACCACCTGGACCACCCCGGCGCGATCGCGCAGATCCACGAAGACCAGATTGCCCAGGTCTCGGATACGATCGACCCACCCCATCACGGTTACCGGTTCGTCGATGGAGGCTTCTCCGACGTGGCCGCAGTAGCAGGTTCGCTCGAGATCACCCAAAAGATCCATTCCACATCTCCCCGCGCGCTGGAAACTCGACATTATACCCGAGTTTCTTCGCGGCCCTTCGTGGCTCGCCCTCCGCTTCCCCGAATGTTTGCCTCAGATCCGTCGAACCTCGAGGAGATCCCGAAGGCGGCGGAGTATCTTCTCCCGGTGAGTGCCCGCCCAGAAGACGCGTTGGCAGGCGGGGCAGGCGAGAAATCGGGACTGGGTTTGGAGGACGTAAGGGGGGACCCGTTCGGCCACCGCCTCTTCGGGCGCCTCCTCCAGGCGATCGTTGCACTCCACGCATCGCGTCAGCAGCGGCAGGTGGAAGGGATCGTCGCCCGTCAGGCGCAGGACTTCGCGCAACTGGGCGCCCAGACCGACACCCTCGACGAGCAGCCACCGGCTCAGGGCGCGCCGCCGGACCAGGCGCCGGTCCCGGGTGAGAGCGATGCGATCCTCCCGGACGCACAGCTCAACCAGCTCCGTGTCTTCTATGGCCCGCCGGTAGGCCGTGTCGTAGCCGAGGATCCGCAGCCAGCGGGCCAGACTTCCCAGCATGACGTCGGCGAAGAATCGAAACTCGGGGTCGCTCAACGGTGAAGGAAGGGCTCAGGCTTCGGCGAAGGCGCCGATGTTGCGGAAACGCTGGTAACGAGCCGCAACCAGTTCATCGGCCGACAGACCGGAAAGCTCCCTCAGTTGCCTCCTCAGGGCGGCCTTCAGCAGGTCCGCGGCGGCGTCCCAGTCGTTCTGGGCGCCTCCGGGCGGCTCCGAAACAATCTCATCGACGACCTTGAAGTGGTGCAGGTGGCGGGCCGTCAGTTTAAGGGCCGCGGCGGCTTCCCTGGCGTGTTCCTGATCCTTCCAGAGGATGGCCGAGCAGCTTTCGGGCGAAATGACGGAGTAGATGGAGTGCTCGAGCATGAGGACGCGATTGCCGACACCGATCGCCAGGGCCCCGCCGCTTCCCCCCTCCCCGAGGACCACCACGATAATGGGGACGCGGATCTGGGCCATGACCAGGAGGTTTTCGGCGATCGCCTGGGCTTGTCCGCGCTCCTCCGCTCCGATTCCGGGATAGGCTCCCGGGGTGTCGACGAAGCAGACAATGGGTCGACCGAACTTCTCGGCCAACCGCATCAGCCGAAGCGCCTTGCGATAGCCCTCCGGCCGGGGCATCCCATAGTTTCGGAAGAGGCGTTCCTTGGTGTTTCGGCCCTTTTGCTGGCCGATGAGCATGAGCGGCTCGTCGTCGAAAAAGGCCAAGCCCGCCACCATCGCCGTGTCGTCGGCGTAGCGCCGGTCCCCGTGGATCTCCCGGAAGGAGTCGAAGATCCGCTCCACGTAATCCATCGTGTAGGGGCGTTGTTCGTGGCGGGAAAGCTGGACATGCTCCCAAGCGGTCATCGAGGCGCCGGTCTGCGACTCCAGCTCGCGGATCCGACGCTCCAGCCGTTCGATCTCCTCGGCGGCCTTATCCGGGGGCAATTGAGAGATCCGGCTCCGAAGCTGCCCCAGTTCCTCCCTCAGGCGCTCATCCATGCTTTGCAGGTCACTTTCCGGTATCGGTACGCGGCCTTCCGCTCCCCAGGCGGCCCGGAACTCAGGGGATCTCAAGTATACAGGATTTCTCTCCAAAGAGGCTCTCCACCTCCCGGACGAACCCCGGTGTCGGGCTGACCGCCACCTTCTCGGCGGGGACGACGTGGACCGTGAAGCTTTCCTTGTCGAACAGTTCGAACTCCAGGGCGCAGCTCCCCTGAAATCGTCCGACGAGGGCATCGAAGCGGTCCAGAAGACCGCCCTCGATGGAGGTTACGGGGATCCGGATGCGCGCCTTCTGCACCCCCTCCTTCCAGACCGAGGAAAGGTCGATGATCTCCTGGCAAATGACCTTCACCTCGCCCTTGGCGTCCACGTCGCAGCGGCCTCGGACGCAGATGGGGGCTTCCGCCTCAAGGTAGGCTTTGAACCGTTCGTAGACCGACGGCCACATCAGCACTTCGACCGTCCCCGTCATATCCTCGAGCAGCAGGACGGCCATGGTTTCCCCGCGCTTGGTCTGCATCTTCCGGCAGCCGGCGACGACCCCGCCCAGGGAGAGTTCCTGTCCGGCCGCGTCGGGGGTGACCTCGGAAACCGAGAGGCGGCAGAAGCCCTTCAGCTCCGCCTCGTACTTCTGGAGCGGGTGTCCGGTCAAGTAAAAGCCCAGAACCTCCTTCTCGAAAGCCCACTTTTCCCGATCACCCCAATCGCCGTCGTCGGGAATCCGGTCGCCGTTCGGGGCGGTGGGCGGGCTCACACCGCCGAACAGGTCGCGCTGACCGCTGAGGCGGTCCTTCTGCCTTCTTTGGGCGCTCTCCAGAGCCTGATCCAGCGCGCCCATGAGGGATCGGCGCTTCGGGTGCAGGGAATCGAACGCCCCGGCCTTGATCAGCGATTCCAGGACCCGTTTGTTCAGCAGCCGCGGATCCGCCTCCTCGCAGAATTCGAAAAAGCCTTTGAAGGGGCCCACCTCCCTGCGACGCTCGATAATGGCCCGGATTGCGTTTTCCCCGACGTTCTTGACCGCCGCGAGGCCGAATCGGATTCGGTTCTCCTCGGCGCCGACGAAATGCACCTCGCTGCTGTTGATGTCGGGGGGAAGGACTTCGATGCCCATTTCGCGGGCCTCGGCGAGGTATTGGACGATCTTGTCCGTCCGGGACATCTCGCTGGTCAGCAGCGCCGCCATGAACTGGATGGGGTGGTGGGCCTTCAAATAGGCCGTCTGGTAGGCCAGCAGGGCGTAGGCTGTGGAGTGGCTCTTGTTGAAGCCGTAGCCGGCGAAATGCTCCATCTGGTCGAAAACCCGCTTGGCCTTGACGGGGTCGACACCTTTTTGCCGGGCGCCGTCGAGGAACTTCTTGCGCTGGGCCTCCATGACGGCCTTCTTCTTCTTGCCCATGGCCCGGCGCAACAGGTCGGCCTCCCCCAGGGAGAAGCCGGCCAGGCGGCTGGCGATCTGCATCACCTGCTCCTGATAGACGATGACCCCGTAGGTTTCCCGCAGGGCCTCCTCGAGTTCGGGAAGCTCGTAGGTGACTCGGACCCTGCCGTGTCGGCGGTCGATGAAGTCGTCGATCATGCCTCCCTGGATCGGACCCGGACGGTAGAGGGCGTTCAGGGCGATGAGATCCTCAAACCGGCTGGGTTGGAGCCGGCGGAGGATGTCGCGCATTCCAGCCGATTCGAATTGGAATATGCCGCTCGTGCGCCCCTCGCAGAAGAGCGTGGCCGGCGCCGTGGTGATCCTGGGCGCGGACTTCGACCCGGCGATACTGGAAAAGTAAGGGGAGGCTTAAATGATAGACATGGTTACCATCCTGCG
>CAYRCA010000466.1:0-4078 GCA_964422565.1 uncultured Acidobacteriota bacterium
ATCCTGGATAGAACCGGGCCAATGCTCGCCGAAGTGCCGGGCGCGGTTGCGGCGAATCTCTTCCTGGGGCCGAGCAGGATGTTCCCGTCGGGCCTTAACATCGTCACCGCGGGCGCTTGCGGTCCTCGTCTTCGAGAGCCGCGGCGAAATCGGACGGTTCGTGGTGAACCGGTGCGCCGGAGCGACCGTAGGTGATCATCGAGGAGGGGCCGGGGCGGGCGCGGGGCGACCCACACGGCGGCTACAACTGTCCCTCCGTCCCACTCCCTTCGGCGGGACGCTTCAGGTAGGATGATGAGCGAGAGGAGGAAAGACGGTGCGGGCACTGGTCTTGAGAGAAGTCGAAATGCCCCTCCGGCTCGAAGGCCGTCCGGTCCCCGAGGTGAAACCGCCCGAGGCGCTGATTCGGTTGCGGGCGGCGGCGTTGAACCGCCGAGATTACTGGATCCAGCAGGGGCTGTACCGGGGAATCGCCACTCCGGTGGTCTTGGGATCCGACGGGGCGGGTGTGGTCGAGCGGGTGGGGGAGGAAGTCGATCCCTCGCTGGTCGGCGGCGAGGTGGTCGTCAACCCCGGTCTGAACTGGGGCGAGGACCCGCGGGCGCAGTCGAGCGCGTTCGAGATCCTGGGCCTGCCACGGGACGGAACCCTCGCCGAATTCGTCGCGGTACCCGCCTCCCAGGTCCATCCGAAGCCGAGCCATCTCGGCTGGGAGGAGGCTGCCGCCCTGCCGCTGGCCGGGCTGACCGCCTATCGCGCCCTGTTCACTCAAGCCGGGCTCGCTTCCGGCGAGAAGGTGTTGGTCACGGGGATCGGCGGAGGCGTCGCCACCATCGCTTTGCTGTTTTCGGTCGCGGCCGGCGCCGAGGTCTGGGTGACGTCCTCCTCGACGGCCAAGATCGAGAAGGCGAAGTCGCTCGGCGCCGGGGGCGGTGTTCTCTACACCGACCCCGACTGGGTCGAGGCGCTGCGCGAAGAGGCCGGGGCGCCGGACTTGATCGTCGACAGCGCCGGAGGGGAGGATTTCGCCCGCTTGGTCGAAGCGGCGGCCCCGGGCGGCCGGATCGTCAACTACGGCGCAACCGGCGGAAGTATCAAGGAACTGAACGTTCGGCAGCTGTTTTGGAAGCAGCTGCGCCTGATCGGGTCCACCATGGGGACCCCGCGGGAATTCGCCTCCATGCTGGAGTTCGTGTCGCGGCACGGCGTCAAACCGGTGATCGACCGGGTGCTTCCACTGGAGGAAGGAAATCAGGCGTTCGAGTGCCTCGGGGAGAGTTCGCAGTTCGGCAAGCTGGTGGTCCGCATCACCGACGCTCGGCCGCCGGTCGGAGGCGAACCCTGAGGAGGGGTTCCGCCAGCGTTTCGATCGTCTCACCGAACTCTGGGCGGGGGCATCCGGAACCACCCGGGAGGATCGTTATCGGCTCACTGTTCCGGACGCTTCCGCCCCAGGACTCGCAACACTGGGACGCCAGCGGAAAGGGATCTCGTCGAGTTCAAGGAGGCAGGATGAAGCGAATATTGGGTCTTGCGGTCTTGACGCTTTGTTTGGGTGTGCCCGCGCGAGGCGAGTTGTCGGCGACGGAGAACCCCGGAAACCGTCCCGACCGGCTCGACTGGTTTCAGGATCAGGGTTTCGGCCTGTTCATCCACTGGAGCGTGGACAGCCAGATCGGCTCGGTGATCAGTCACTCTCTGGTGGGCGCGTCCGACGACTACGTGACGAGGTACGTCGAGGAATTGCCCCGGACCTTTAACCCCGCCCGCTTCGATCCTCAGGCCTGGGCCCGGATGGCGAAGGTGGTGGGTGTCCGATACGTGGTCTTCACCACCAAGCACCATTCCGGATTCGCCATGTGGGACACGCAAACCACCGACTTCAACATTCTGAAAACCCCCTTCGCCAGGGATGCGACCGCCGAGATCGTCGAGGCCTTCCGCTCCCAGGACATCGCCATCGGATTCTACTTCTCCCCCGACGACTTTCACTTCCTCCACCGGCAGGGGACGCTGATCAGTCGACGACGGCCCGAGGCTCTACCCGTCAACAATCCCCCGCTCATGAGCCACAACCAGACGCAAATCACGGAGCTATACTCCCGCTATGGCCCCGTGGACGTCGTTTTCATTGACGGGCCGGAGGAGGGGCTGCTCGATCTGGTCTGGCGCCTTGACCCGGCCACGGTAGTGACCCGCGGAACCATGAGGACGCCCGAGATCGCGCCGTCGACGCGGGAGGCCCTCCCCGATCTGAGCGCCGTCGAGCCCTGGGAGGCCTGCTTCACCCTGGGCACCTCCTGGCAGTACAAGCCCACCAACGAAACTTATCGTCCCGGCCGAGAGTGGATTGAGCTGCTGGTGGAAACCCGCGCGAAGGGCGGCAACATGCTGCTCAACATCGGCCCGACACCGGAGGGGGAAATTCCCATCGAACAGGAGAACATTCTCCGCGAGATCGGCCTGTGGCTTTTTGTCAACGGCGAAGCGATCTACGAAGTTCGTCCATGGGTCGTCACCAATGAGGGGAACGTCTGGTTCACCCGTGGGAAGGAGACATCCACGGTTTACGCCGTCGTGACTGGCGAGCCCTGGCCTTGGGGAGAACGGAGGGAAATCGCTCTTTCGTCGGTGCGGGCGGGCGCCGCGACTCAGATCAGTGTCCTGGGCCAGAACGACCTGGTTCTGGAGTATCAGCCCGATGTCGTTCCGGAGACGCGGTGGCGCCAGGACGGGGACCGGCTACGGATCTCGGCGGTTCGGGCCCAGCGCCTCTATAACGACCGCAAGTGGCCCAACCCGGTGGTGTTCCGCATCACCGACGCTCAGCCTCCGGGCGGAGACGAACCCCCCGCGGAGGGGAGAAGCCTCGTCCCGGAAACCTGAGGCGAGCCCACGCCTGTAGCGTTGTTAACCTTGAGAAGTGGTCGGAGGCGATCATGAACCGAATGTTTTTCTCACTTGGGCTTGCCGTGGCGGCGCTCCACCCTCTGTCGGCGGAGGCGCTTCCGGTGCGGGGCCTGCACTTGATGGCTCCGGCTCCGGACGATGTTCCACTCCTTGTCCGGTTCATCGAAGACGCGCTGCCTCGGGAGGGGGTGAACACGCTGGTCCTGGAAATCGGTTACCGCTATCGATTCCCGTCGGATCCCGAACTGGCGTTGGAACCCGCGCTGACCCGCGACCATGCCCGCCGCATCGTCGAGATCTGTCGGCGAGCGGGCGTGGATCTCGTCCCCTCGCTCAACTGCCTGGGTCATCAATCCTGGGCGGAGAACACCTTCCCGCTACTCCGGAAGTATCCGGAGTTCGACGAGACGCCCGGGCTTTATCCCTCCAACGAGGGGATCTACTGCCGGAGCTATTGCCCGAGGCATCCGGACCTGCACGAGGTCCTTTTCGGTTTGATCGACGACCTCGTTGAGGCGTTCGAAGCCAAGGCGTTCCACGTGGGCATGGACGAGGTCTTCCTGTTGGGTGAGGACGCCTGTCCCCGGTGCCGGGGGCGGGACAAGGCCCGGCTCTTCGCCGACGAGGTCCAGAAGCTGTACGAGCATCTGCGCTCGAAGGGAGTGCGGATGTGGATGTGGGGCGACCGCTTTCTGGACGGGGAAGCCACCGGCATCGGGAAGTGGGAGGCCAGCCTCAACAAGACCGCGGGCGCCGTCGATCTGGTTCCGAGGGACATCGTCATCTGCGACTGGCACTACGAGTTCTCTCCGCCGACGGCCGGCTACTTCGCGGTCAAGGGCTTTCAGGTCGTCATGAGCCCGTGGCGGAAGAGCGAGGTCGCGCTGGCCCACCTGGATCAGATTCGAATGATTCGAAGAAACGCTAATCCCGACCTGGCCGATCAGGCCCTGGGCGTCCTGCACACGACGTGGACGAATCCGGCGGCCTTCATCCGGGCCTACTACGGTGAGGGTCCGGAGCCTCCCGAGTCGGCGCGGGAGAGCGCCGAGTGCTTCAAGGACCTTTTCCGGGCGATCCGGAAAGGGGACTGAGGGCCAAGGATCGATTCCAGGCGAGTGCTCGGTTCCCGTTTCGCGCCGGTCCCAGGCTCGATGTCCTCCCGGAA
>CAYRCA010000467.1:0-4063 GCA_964422565.1 uncultured Acidobacteriota bacterium
GGCCTGGGGCGAGGGGAGCATGCCTTGGGGCAGGCTCCCACGAGCCCGCCTCATCTTCGATCTACTCGACATTGACCTCAATGGCCTTCGGCTTGGCCTTCTCGGTCTTTGGGATTTCCAGGCTCAGCATGCCGTCCTTGAATGTGGCTTTGATGTTATTTGCATCCACATTCTCGGGCAGTGTGAAAAGCCGTGTGAATTCGCCGTAGGAGCGTTCGATGCGGTGAAACGTTTTGCCTTTTTCCTCTTCCTCCCGCTTTCGTTCCCCGCGGATGGACAGAACTCCGTTGTCCACTGTAATGTTGACGTCGTCCTTCTTCACTTCGGGCACCTCCGCCTTGATGACGAACGCCTTCTCCGTCTCGGCGATGTCCACCCGCGGTGTCCAGTCGCTCTTTCGGGCGAGTTCCTGGCCTCCGCCGCTCGGCGCGCCGCCCGCCCGCATATAGCGGTCGAACATATCATCGATCTCTCTCCAAGGATCCCATTTCACTATTGGCATGATGTGTCTCCTTAGGCCCGCGGGCGATAGGTTTGTTGGTTCGGGTCCAGCCCGCTTTCGTCCTCGACCATGATGCTATTCAGACATTTCATAGTGTGGTTAGTACCCTCCCGTCTCCGCCCCAGGCTATTAAGAATCCGATCGGGTGCGATCGGCCGGATACATCTCTCCTCGAGTCGTAGATTCCCGCTCCGCCTGATCGCTAAGTACTTCTTTCTCTTGACGATCGCGAGCGCGAACCAACTCTGGGTCCTCTCCTCGCGCTGCTTGGTCCGGAGCGCCGCCCTCAAGCGGCTTGGCGTGCGGCCCGTTGGAGTTTCTGACGTAGTTCACCGCGGCATCTCCGGTCGACGAAATATCCCGCGCTCCCGTCCTCTTCAGGATCTCCCCGGCGCGCTTCGCCCAGTCGGGATCGTCCGAATGCACGGAGAGGAGGACTCCGCCTTCCTTGACTCGGATTTCATAGCGTTTGGCTTCGTGTTCGGGGATCCCCAAGCCGATCAGCGCGCCGGCTATCCCGCCCGCCGCGCCGCCCACGCCGGCTCCGGCGAGGGCCCCCATTAATGGGCCGGCGGCGATGACGGGACCCAAACCCGGTATCGCCAGAGCGCCGATGCCCACCAACCATCCGAGTGTTCCGCCCAGCAGCGCGCCCGTTCCGGCTCCCGCGACGGCGCCCTCCGGAGCTCTCGTGCCCTTGTCGTGAGCGAATTGCTTGGAGCCGGCTTTCTGCGGAAATATGACGGAAATGTCCGTGTTTCGAAATCCACCCTCCTTCAAGACATCCACGGCGTTCTCAACGCTTGCATAGTCCTTGTAAATGCCGAGCACGGCAGTGCCTTTTTTAGCCATGTTGTACTCTCCTCTTGCCGAATGTTCCGATCTATTGTTGTTAACACACACCCTGTAAGCCGCGGTTCCATTAACTTCGGTCCGCCGAGATGCGAGCTGGGCGGGTATTCGCGCCCGCCCAGCCGCCCGCCGTCATATGGTGTCCGGCATTCTATCGGCGAAGCGCACCGACTCAGAGATGAGTTGGAACGCGTAGTAATGCGGCTCTTGGAGTTTATAGTCCGGAATGGTGTCGGCGTGCAGTTCAATATTGCTCGCGCGTCCGTTCAAAAGTGCCCATCGCATTCGAGGACGGCGGCAAGCGGCGACTTTGAAGCCAACCGCTCTTCCGGCGTTGTTCAACACGCCACGGAACGCGCGAAATCCGCGAAACCCCTGGACCCGGAACTCTGGAACCCCGGAACGAGGCTCGCGCCTTCTACAACCCCCGGTTCCCAGCCGAACCACGCCTCCAATCGAAGGCGAAATGAATCGACAGGCGGGTATCGTGCCAGAGGCGGCTGAGCAGGACCGGCAAATGAATCCCGGAGAAACGGCCCTTGGAAATCCCCTCCACGGCTCGCTCCCAGAAGTCCAGTACGTCTCGGCTCGAGTAGAAGGCCGCCGGCAGCGAGAACGGACTCCATTTCCTCACCAGGAGCCGGAATCGCCCGGGTACGTGAAGCTGGGGCAGAGACTCCCGGGCTCGATCGTATGCGATGCGGAGTTCGTTCAGCCTAACTCTGGCGAGCCCGCCGCCCTTTCTCAGTCGACGGAGTTCGGCAAGGACCGCCTCCTCCACCTCGGACAGGTGGCGGGTTTCCAGCCAAACCAGCTGCATCTCCAGCAGAAGTTGAAGACTGGCCAACGTATAGCTTTTCAGCTCCCTGAACCGCATGGCGACGTAGTCCATCCGGGAGAGCGGCTCGACCCCCGGACGCAGGTCGGTCCGTCGCTTCAGCCTGAGAAATCCGGTCATCATGGGGTGACGTTTCTCGATTATCGCGGCCGCCTTGTACCAGAGGATGTTCTGGAAGAGATTCCAATAGTTCCGCTTGGGGGCGCGCTTGAGAATCCGCCGGACGTTGTCGATCCCGTAGAAGGTCTCCCAGGCCTCCTGATAGCTCGCCAGCAGACTTCCCTCCTCGGGAAAATTCGGCGAGTTCATCGTCTCGTGCATGGAGTCGTACCTGTTAAAGTCGGGATCCATGTAGGCCCCTCTTCGGACCATATCGAGATGGTCCTGAGATCCCGGTAGAGGCGTCAGCACAAAGAATGAGGCCATGTCCACCCGCACCTCGTTCAACAGGACGTCCAGGTCCCGACGGATCGACTCCGGCGTATCAAAAGGGAAGCCCACGATATAGCCGACATGGGTGGCGATCTCGGCGTTCCGATAAGCCTGGATCAGGTTGCGATAGTCCTCCACCTTGTTCTGGTTCTTGCCCGCGGCCTTCAGGTTGTCGTCGTTGACGCTCTCCATACCAATGAAGACGTTGCTGCAACCGGCCCGCCGGGCCTTTTCGATGAACCCGCGAATGTTGTGGGACAGGACATCGACCTGCATCATGAACTTGACCGGGATCCCCTCTTCCTCCCTGAGTTCTATCAAGGCGTCGAAGATCCTCTCCCAGTTCTTGTTGCGCGCGAAGTTGTCGTCGGTAAAGAAATAGAAGCGGACATCCCCGTTGTGGTGGTTCTCCCGGATGGCGGCGGCGATCGTTTCCGCCGACCGGAATCGCATCTTCCTCCCCTGGACGTTGATGATGGTGCAGAAGCTGCAGTTGAAGGGGCAGCCGCGCCCGCAATCGATCGTGCCGCCGCCGGAGAAGACAAACCGCTTCATCAGCTTCCGGTCGATCATCGGCACCGGGGCCGAAGTCAGATCGGGCAACCGTTGGGTCAGGTCGTAGAGGGTCTCCAAACGGCCGTGCACGGCGTCTTCGAGGATCCCGCCCCATTCCTCCTCAACCTCCCCCTTGACGATGCCGACGCCCAGGTCCATCAACTCCTGAATCTCGGGAGGAGTGTGAGGCAGCATGGCCAGCGATCCGCTGACGTGAAAGCCCCCGACGATCACGGTGAGGCCCGCGGCGACAAATTCCTTTGCCAGGTCGGCCGCCCGGGGAAACTGGTTGGTCTGCACGCCGACCAGGCCGACGATGGTCTTGGTGCCGGGGCGCTGAGATCGCGTAATCCGTCGGACATCGACCCTCTGCACGGTCTCGTCGATCAGGTGCGTTCTGAACCGAAGTCCGGCCAGAGCCTCCCTCTTGCGGGCATCTTCGGTCAGGGCGCCGAGGCAGGCCAGCGTGTTGCTCGGGAGGACGCCCCGAAAATAGCGGACCACATACCCGTCGTCGTCATAGTTGGAGGGTTTGATGAGATAAAGCTCGATGCGACGGAGTCGCTTGTTGCCGCGAAACATCATGAGCCGATGCCCTTTCTTGAGACTTGGGGGTTCAAACTGAATTCGGATCGGCGCGGGGCCGGTCCTTTTCGGTTCTTCGCAGGCTCTCTCCCCCCGGAAGAAACAACTCGGAGTTCTCCACCAGCCGGTCGGCGACGGCCGTGGCGATGGTGGTGTTGTGTTGGTCCGCCAGCTTCGCCAGCCACCTAGTCGTCCAGCACAAAGGTGATGGCCAGGTTCACCTGAAACTCGACGATCTTGTCGTCTTCGAGGCGCACGTGCTGTTCCTTTACCCATCCGCTGCGAACGTTGTGAAGCGT
>CAYRCA010000468.1:0-4051 GCA_964422565.1 uncultured Acidobacteriota bacterium
GCTCTTCCGTTATTTCGGTCCGGTCCTCCTGATCGCGGATGCGCTCTGCTACAGCGCAACAGACCTTTTTGCGGCGGGTTTCCAGGATCACGGTATCGGGCCGATCTTGGGTGTCGACGAGAATACCGGCGCGGGGGGTGCGAATGTCTGGTCGCATCGACTGCTGCTCGAGCTCATGCGTGAGACGGCTGACCCCGCTTCCTCCCCGTACGCACCGCTACCCCGCGGAGCCGACAGGCGCGTCGCCATCCGTCGCACGGTGCGCGTGGGTGCCAATGCCGGGAGCGTCGTGGAAGATCTGGGTATCGTCCCCGACTTCCTCCACCATAGGACCCGCGCTGACGTTCTAGAGGGAAATGTGGACCTGATCACCCGGGCGGCGAGGATCTTGTCCCCGCGAAAGGGGCACCTTCTTCGCATCAGCACAGAGGTCGGGGCGGAGGAGCCCGGCGGCGTGGCGCGTATCGAGACGCGTAACGTGGACTGGATCAGCATACTCGTGGATGGACGTCCGCGCCGTTCTTATGATGTGAAAGACGGGACGGTCTCGATTCGCCTGAATGAAATCATAACTGCGGCTCCCGGGACCGAAATCAGGCTCGAGATACAGGGATTCGAAGACGACCAACTCGTAGCAGCTACGCGCACGGCGTTTCGCGCGCCCTGAAGGCGCTCGTGCGGGACGACGAGCGGCGAAGAGGGTTATATGACGAACTCATTCAAGCGGATGCTAGTCAAAGCCATGCATTCGAAGCGCATCTCGCAGATCCTGGATGCACCTCCGAACGCACTTCGGGGGGTGTCGGCAAACGCCGCCCGGAAGCTCGACGAGGCGTTCTCGATCAGGCGACTCCGGCAGCTCGCCGAGAATCGGTTTTTCCACCGCTCGGTGGCCATCCTCCACGCGGCCGGAGACGGCCGCTTCGATCCGGGGCCGCCGCTTCAGTGGGAACGCTTCCTGAGGATCGCGCCCCTTGACTATTACATCGAACACCCCGGCCGGCGCTTTCGGCTCGATTTCGGACCGGTTTACTACCGGGGCAGGCTCGACGATTCGGCGCGGGTTCTGGTCGTGGGCCAGGATCCATCGACGAACGAGATTCTGGGGCACCGGGTGTTCGTGGGGCACTCGGGCCAGCGGATCCAGGGTTTTCTCCGGAAGCTGGGGATTACGCGCTCGTATGTGATGGTGAACGTGTTCCTTTTCAGCGTCTTCGGACAGATGGACGCGCAGCTCAGGGCCATCGCTCTCGAACAACCCATCCTCAGCTTCCGGAACAGCCTTTTCGACCGACTTGCACGCGACAATCCCCTCGAAGCCGTGATCGCCGTCGGCAGCGGGGCGCATTTTGCGATCGGACACTGGCCCGGATCCCAGGACGTTCCGGTGGTCGAAATCGTTCATCCCGCCGCTCCGAACGAGGCGATGCTGCTTGCTTCGTGGAACGCGGGTCTGGAGCGCCTTCGCGAACTCGTGGAGCCCGACGACGAGGCGGCCGTCGACCCGCAGTCGTACGGCGACACGTTCCGCCCTCAAGACGCCGCGCCCATTCCGCGCTTCGACCTTCCGTTCGGTGTTCCCGACTGGCACGGCACGGGAGCGCGCAGCCGTCGTGATGGGAATAAGAGGATCGTTTGGGAAGCGCCATAAGATCGTCATGCGCTCCCGCGATCGAGGAAAACGCCCGAGACTGTCTGGTTTCGCGGCTCGCGGGAACGGGAAAAAGAGTTGCAGTGCTTACGGGTTCGGTTGTACAACTGACCAATTTCCCCCATCGACCACAAGACAAAGGCCAAGGTGGAAGTCATGCTGCGTGCGTCGAGTTTCGGCTTTCAGGGGAGGAAGCGCCGTGGAGGGACCCACCTGAGCAAGGGATCGGCGGCCCGATCTCTCCGAGTTTAAAACCACGGCCGGGAGAGGGCGGATCCGGCTCGGCTCTTCGTCACGGAGGAGGCCTTCAAGGCTCCAACGCGGCGGGAACGCGGGCAACCGGCGGGATGGCCTTGGCGTAGGGTCGTGGAGAGGAATCCGCCACTCGGCGGAGGAGCGAATCGGATGAGTTCATCGGTACCGGTGCCGGCCCCGGCCAACCCAATCATCTTCGACAAGGCCAGGAAGTTCCTGAGCGATTCGAGTTCCCTCGGCATAGAGATCACGGGTTCCAGCGACGCGGATGTGCTTCTCGCGCTGGCCCTGGACGAACCCTTTCCCGAGAGGCGCATCGAACTCGGAGAGGTGTCCCTGGCGGCCGCAGCCGGGAAGGATATCGAGTTCCAGAGCGGTCGCGGCCTCGTGAGCTTCCGCGCCGGCGCGCGGACCTCCAAGGGACTTGCGGTTTATCAGAACCCCGGCGATCTGGTGAAGACCCTCGAGTCTTCTCTTGCGGCGGATTCGCTGACTTCCAGCCTCAGACTCGACGAGGACCCGGCTGGTCATTTCGTGCTGCTTCGCTGGGATTACGATGCGAAGGCCGTCGCCAAGGGTGCCGTGGCGCTGGGGGGAAGCGTCGGCTCGATCAGATTCGGAGTCGAGGCTGGCCGAGAAGCGCTCTTCGCGGTGATTCGCCGCTTTCCGAAGGCGACCGGAGCGCGGACGGCGGTCACCGACACGGTCGATAGTTGGATGTTGCCCGGTCAGGTGCGTTCGATTGCCGATCTGAAACCGGGCACCTGGCTGATTTCGGAGGTCGACGGTTCGATCGCCGCCAATCTCGGCGTTCAGTTCGGATACGACTTCAACTGGGTTCGCGAGGCCAGGACGGGGGGGCTCACCGGAGACATTGGATTGCGGATTCAGCTCGGGGTCGCGGCGACACTCGGGTTCAGCGCGAGCGGCAAGTACGCGATCCTCGTAAGCCGCGAGTCGTTTGACGAGGAGGATCGCGCAATCCGTCTCCGGATCTCGAAGCTGAGCAAGAAGGGTTGGAATTTCGCCTTCAACGCCGGCACGACCGTCAAGGCGGATTTCAGTCGATTCCTTCCCGAAAAGGCCGACGACTTCATCGCCGCCGTGTTCGGCGTCTACGGCCCTCAGGTCGTCAGGGACCTTCAGGCTTTCGAAGATTGGAACGGAAAGGCCGGCAATCTGCCGGGCGCCCTTTCCGGCCTCGGAGTGGACTATGGCCTGAAGCTTCTCAACGAGATCACCGGTATCGACCCCGAACGGGAGTTTGAAGCCGCCCGCGCGCGACTGCGGGATCTGCATGACCGGTGGAACGCTCTCCCCCACGAGGCGGCAACACGCTTGTGGGCGATGGTCGACAGTCGGATCGCGGATCAGCTGAAGTCCGTCCGTGAGTTGGCCCGAGCCATCTCCGCGGCGGACGCGAGGGAGCTGTCGGAACTTCTCGGAACGGAACTGAGGAAGGCGGAGTTCTTCAAATCCCCTGGGGGGCAATGGTTGGAATCGGTCGCCACATCGGGCGTCTTGGCGGCGCTCACCGAAGCCGGCGGGCTCCAGCAGTTGAGAGAAGCGGCCTCGACTACGGTTGGGATTCTCGATGGGGGCGAGGTCGAGCAGACGTTGACGAGAATTCAACAAGTCGTCGGCCGGCACCTGAACTTGGATGAACTCCGCAAAGTGGTCGATGAGGCCAGCTTCAGGGAATTCTCGAAACTCGAATGGTTGACCCGGAAGCTGGAAGACTTTCTCGGGGATCGACTCAATCTCACTCGGGCGGAGGAGATTCAAGAAACGATCCGGCTACTCCTGGACAAGCGGAGGGATTTCTACGAAAAGGCGCGGAAGGCTCTCAACGACAAGTACGATTTCGAGTTCTCAACGACGTATCAGAAGACCGCGACGGGCTCCGCCCTATTGGATGTGACGTTCGATTTCTCCCAGGGCCCGGACGAACTGGCGATTCTCCTGGAGAAAGCGCTCGACGGAAACTTCGACACTCTGTTTGTTACGCCCGCGCGCGGCGTCTCGCTCAACGCAGCCAATCTCTCTCACGGTATCTCGCGACAGAGCGCGGTCGAAATATCTCTGCCCTTCTACGACCGGAAAGTTCGGAACATCAACCAGTTCTTGGCCAAGGTCGCCGCGACG
>CAYRCA010000469.1:0-4034 GCA_964422565.1 uncultured Acidobacteriota bacterium
CGCCGAACTGGCCCGGGCCGCGTACTCCCACTCGGCCTCCGTCGGCAGCCGATAGGTGTGGCCCGTGACCTCGGAGAGCCACTCGCAGTACCTCTGGGCCGCATAATGGGTCATGGTGATCGCCGGTCGCAGCCCCTTACCCCAGCCCTGGTCCGGCGATCCATAGGGAGGAGTGGGCCCGGTTACGGCGTCGGCCGCGCCCTGCTCGCTCGTGCCCCGGGTCGCGGTCTGGGCGTAGTAGGCGTCGAATTCGAGCCAAGTCACTTCGAACATGCCCATCCAGAAGGGACTGACCCGGACCCGACGCTGCGGTCCCTCGTCGTCGCGGCGTCCAATTTCCGTCTCGGGACTCCCCATGGTGAAGACGCCGCCCGGCACCGCCACCATCTGGAACCTCACATCGGTGCCTGGAATGACCTCGGTGTAGTCGGCGAACTCCCCCGGCTCCAGCTCGGACAAGAGGGGCGCCATCTCGATCTCGTCGAAGGCCGCGGCCGCCTCGTCGAGGGTCAGGATCATCTCCTCGGGCTTGTCGGAGTAGTGGCCCGTCCTCAGGTGGCAGTTGATACACCGCAGCTCCTCCGAATTCCTGCGATAGTGAAGGTGCCCGTCAACCCCATCCTCGGAAAGTCCGATCGGAAAAAGCTCCTGGTGACAGTGAATACAGGATACGTCGAAGGTGAAATGCACCGCGGCTTCGAGGCTCGACTTGGCCTCCCAATCGATCGCGTCGACGTCCGTGAAATAGAAGGCGTAAAGATCCCGAATTCCGGCCTTCCCTTTTTCAACAAAATGGTCGATACCGTCGGGGGGCAGGTGACAGTCTATACAGTCGACGATAATCCCGCTCTTGTTCTTGTAGTGATTACCGAGCTTCCAGGTCTCCGTCGCATGAGGGTGCACGTGGCAACTATCGCAGTACTCGTTGGTCGAGGTGCGTTTCATTTCGGCATGGGCGACATACACCGCCACTATCGTCAAAACGGAGCCGAAAAGAGCCCCCAGGAAGAGCTTGTTTCGGAGGCTGAAGAATCGAGAAAGGGAAAGCTTTAACTTCATGCTTGGGTTGGGGATAGGGTGGTGTGTTGACGAATCGACTTTCTGCTCCCGCTCCAGGCCGACGAAACCAGAACAGCGCCAAGTTTCGCCCAATCCGACGGGGGGGTCAAGGTGGAAAACCGGAAGACGTCAAAACAATGCCGCGGCCGTCCTCGGCCTCGCGGGTAATCCGGGCCTCCACACCTTCCATTCTACCAACGGTGGTCAGGCCGATGTCGGGATCGAGAACGCTCAGCGCCGTGGCGAGTGCGTCGGCCGTCAGCCCATCCGGCGCGATGACCGTGACCGTGCCCCTGTGGCGAAGACCCATTCCGCTCCTCGGGTCCAAAATGTGGGAGTATCGAACGCCTTCGATCTCGACGAACCGATAGAAGTCGCTGGAGGTGGCCACCGCGACGTTGGACAATTCCAGGGCGGGTCCCTTCGCGATGTGATCCTCCAACTCAATCCTCCATCCCGAGCGACGAGGGGGCGGATCACCCACCCGGAGGTCGCCTCCGGCGTCGATCACGGACCTGCGCAGCCCCCTGTCCGCCAGCAGCGCCCAGGCCACGTCGGCGGCGTATCCCTTTCCCACCGCTCCCAGATCCAGCTTCATCCCGGGCACCCGGAAGCGGACCGAGCGCGTCCTCGGATTCAGAAGCACCTTCTCATGGCCGGTCCGTTGCCGGGCCTCCCGAAGTTCCTCCGGCGAGGGCAGGCGGCCCATCCTTCCGGCCACCCTCCACAGCTCCACCAGCGGCTTCACGGTAATATCCAACGCTCCCGACGTAAGCCGACCGAGACGAAGGCTCTCCTCAATCACGTGGTACAGGTCGGGGCCGACCACGACGGGCTGCTCCCACGCCCTGCGAATCACCTCCATCAGTTCGCTGTCCATTCGGTAATCGCTGATCGCCCGCTCGAGCGTCTCGATTCGGTCGAAGGCGGCGAAGGCGGCCGACCTCGCCTCGGTCTCGTCCTCCGCGTAAATCACGATCCGGAACACGGACCCCATCTGGAGCCTCTCGTACTCGAAGCGCGGCGGGACGGAATCGCGGGCCTCGAAGGCCACTCCAGGACCGGAACCGAGGGCGAGAATCATCAGGAACGGAGGCAGTCGATTCGAGAACATCATCGGTTCACCCGCCGAGTCGAAAGGACAGATACTGGATTCGGCGACCTTCGGCAAGGTGCCTCCGCTCAAAGGTTGTCCGCACCCCCAGAAGCTCGTCGCCGGGCCCCGCCCCGCGCACATCCCGAATACACGACACCACCCGGCCGCCGAAATCGGAGACGGCCTCCAGGGCGAACCGGAACAATGCGTCGTCATCCGTTTTGAGGTGCACCCGGCCTTCGGGGCGAAGGATCAGCCGGTACAGAGCGAGGAAGGACCCGGACAACAGCCGGTGCTTGATCTGTCGTCGCTTGGGCATGGGATCGGGAAAGGGCAGCCAGATTGAGTCCACTTGGCCCTCATCCAGGTAAAAGCGCAGGTCCTCGATGTTCGCCCGCAGAAAGAGGACGTTTCGCAGCGCCTCCTCCAGAGCCTGCCGGGCGCCCTTCCACAACCGGTCGCCCTTGCGGTCCACGCCAAGGGCGTTTCGCAGGGGAAACCGGCGCCCCAAGGCCAGCGTGTACTCCCCCTTGCCGCACCCCAACTCCAGGGACAGCGGCCGGTTGTTGCCGAAATGCCTTCGAATCCACTCCCCTCCCGGTCCGGCCCGGTCCCGGTCGTAGGCATTGGAGAAGGCCTCCAGTTCGACAAATCGCTTCTTCTTGCTTCGAGACATGACGACCTTATCCGGAGGGCCGCACCGACGCCCGCCGACACAGATGGGCCCGGTACTTGGGCAACTCCGCGATGCCGATCCCCGCAAAGATCAACACCATCCCCAGGATAACCCGTTGCCGGATCGGCTCGGCGTAAACCAGCCAATCCCCGAACAGGGCCACCACCGGAGTGACGAATATCATGGTGGATACCGTAATGGCGCTGCCCCTGCCCAGGAGCCAGTAGTAGAGCGTGAAGGCCACCGCCGAGGCCACGATCCCCAGATAGAGAATCCCCAGCAAGGAGCGGCCGTCGAGCTCGATCCGGCCCCCCTCGCCGCTCAAGGCGGCCAGCACCAGCAGGAGCGCGGATCCCACCAGCAACTGAACCAGGGTGATGGCGACGGGGTGCAGCCCCATCAGATTCCGCTTGATGAGCACGGTGGCGAGTGCCGCCGAGGCTGCCGCCGCCACGACGGCGAGCGTGGCCGGCAGCAGGAGTTCCCGGGACGCCGACCTCTCCAGTTCCTCGGCGAAAATCACGAACACCCCCGCGAATCCGATGACGAGTCCGAGGAACACGACCACGCCGCGGCGCTCCGCCCGGATGAGCAGATAAGCGAAGATTCCGGTGAAGATCGGAAAGGTGGCGAAGAAGATCGCCGTGACCCCGGCGCTCAGGTACTGCTCGGCCCAGTAGATGAGCCCATAGTCCACGCCGTAGATCAGAATCGCCGTGATCACAACCATCCCCCAGGTCGAGGCGGGCATGCGAAGGGGTATCGACCGTATCCGCGCGTAGGCCGCCAGCAGGGGGATCGCCACCAGAAAACGGAGCGCGGCGCCGAGAAAGGGAGGAACCCCCTCCAGGGTCAACTTGATGGCCACCCAGGAGAATCCCCAGATCAGGCACAGGAGACAGAACACGAGCAATCGCACGGTACTATTCTGGACTGGGAGGGAGCGGGAGGGGAAGGAGTGAGCGACCATGAGCGGGGCGCACCCGGTTGGATGAAACCGGGTTCTGGGTTCCGGGGGGTGGGTTTTGGGGATGGAGGCAGCAGCGAGCAGGTGGCGGGCAGCGGGTGGTAAGGTTTTATCCTGACTTCTATATGCTTCTTTGTTTCTTCGGGAGCGAGGAGTGAGCGCCCCACCCCCGACGGGGGGAGGTTAGGAATTGGGAACTCCCGTCCCCTGGTAAAGAGTTCAAGGAAGTTCAAGGT
>CAYRCA010000470.1:0-4033 GCA_964422565.1 uncultured Acidobacteriota bacterium
GCACGCCCTAGCCCGGGCCGCTCTGCTTTCGGGGTTGAAGCCTTGGTTCAGCAGGGAGAACCGGGGCAAGGGAAGGATCGAATAATGCACTGGGAACTGGAGATCACCCTTTTCTGCTTTCTCGTCGTTACGGGCGTTATCGCTCTTTCGGCCGGGGATCTGCTGACCTCGGTCGTTACCTTGGGGGTATACAGTTTCCTGGTCGCGCTGATCTTCATCAGCATCGGCGCCATTGACGTCGGTTTCACCGAAGCGGTTGTCGGCGCGGGGGTTACCGGAGTGTTTTTTGTCGTTGCCATCTTCAAGACGACCCGGAGGACTTCGGATTGAGACGGCTGAATTACGTGCTGCTCCTGCTGTTTGCGTCGCTCATGCTGTACGCGTCCGCGGGACTGCCCAACCGGGCCGATCCGGACGCGCCCAGCAACCGGGACGAGAGTGTGGCGGGAACGCCCAACGCGGCCGGCTACTACATTCGCCACGCGTATCGGGACGCCCACACGCCCAACATCGTGACCGTGGTGTTGGCCGACTATCGCAGCTTCGACACTCTCGGCGAAGAGGTGGTCATCTTCGTGGCGGGGATGATCTGCTACCTCATCCTGAGAAGAAAAGGGGAGGCCCATGCAGCACGGAGATGACGGCCCGATCGTCGTCCTCGTCAGCCGAATTCTGTCCCCCTTCATCATGCTCTTTGGCCTGTACGTGATCTGTCACGGCCACTACAGTCCCGGGGGCGGATTCCAGGGAGGCGCCATGCTGGCCGCCAGCCTGCTTCTGGTCCGCCTCGGGCTGGGCTTCGACCTGGCTCAGTTGCAGTTTAAGAGCGCTCTGGGCATTCCGCTGGGAGCGGTGGGTGTCCTTATCTTCTTCGGAGTGGGACTCCTCGCCATGATCGCGGGGGGCCCACTGCTGGATTACGAGTATGTCCCCCTGCCCGGATTGGCCGGCGCCGACCTTCGCTCGACGGGGATATTGATCATCGAGGTGGGGATCGGACTCGCGGTGATGGCGATCCTGGTTGCGATCTACGACGATCTCCTGCGGGACGAGAGCGATGCTTGACTTCGTCCTGGGCCATTACGCCTACTGGTTCGTCATCGTCCTCCTGACCATCGGGCTGTACGGAATGCTCCTCAAGAGGAATCTAGTCAAGAAGTTGATCGGAATGACCATCTTCCAGACCTCCATCCTCATCTTTTGGGTGGCGGGCTCGTCGAAGTGGGACGCCACGGTCCCGGTGCTCGACCCGGCCATCCCGCACAGCGAAACCGCCAACTACATCAATCCCCTGCCCCACACCCTGATGCTGACCGCGATCGTGGTGGGGGTCGCCACACTGGGCGTGGCCCTGGCGCTGTTGATCAGTGTTTACCGCAACTATCGAACGCTGGATGAGGATGTCCTGATCGATCGCATGCAATGATGCGGAACCACGCGCCCGTACTGATACCAATCATCTATCTGGCCGCCTCCGTTCTGATTCCCCTGGTCGGGATTCGGTGGAGTCGCACCGCGTACCCGATCTCGGTCATGGCCGCGGGAGCCGCCCTGGTCGCGGCCGGGAGCAATCTCCTGCTGGTCGTTCGGCAGGGCTCGCTCCACTACGAACTGGGAGGTTGGCCGGCCCCGATCGGCATCGAGTACGTCCTGGATCCGCTGTCGGGTTTCACGTCTATGGTGGTCGCCGTGGTGGCCTTCCTGACCCTGCTCCACTCGCAGCGATCGGTCGATCTCGAACTTCCCGGGAGGCAGGTTCCCTACTATTCGATCATCATGCTGCTCCTGTGCGGATTCAACGGGATCATTCACACGGGAGACCTTTTCAACCTGTACGTTTTCCTGGAGATCTCGGCCCTGGCGGGCTACGGACTGATCGGCGTGGGGGAGAGAAAATCTCCCGTGGCCGCCTTTCGGTACTTGATACTGGGCACGCTGGGAGCCTCCTTCTATCTGTTGGGCCTGGGGTTCCTGTACCTGGTCAGCGGCTCCCTCAACATGACCGACCTGAGTCATATCCTGCCGCACGTTTTCGGGAATCCGGCCCTCTTCGCAGCGGCGGTCCTGATGATCCTGGGCATGGGGATCAAAATGGCGATCTTTCCCCTTCACGGATGGCTGCCGGACTCCTATACCCACGCCCCATCGACCGGCACGGCGATCCTGGCGCCCATTGGAACGAAGATCGCCGCCTACGTGATCATCCGCCTCCTCTTCTTCGTCTTCGGCTTCGGATACGTGGCGCAGGATCTGCCCATCGCAGCCGCCCTCGCCTGGCTCTCGGCCGCAGGCATCATCTACGGGTCGATCCTGGCGATGGCTCAGACCGAGTTGAAGCGGATGCTGGCGTACAGCAGCGTGGCCCAAATCGGCTATATCGGAATGGGAATCGGTTTGGCCTCACCCCTGGGATTGATCGGCGCCCTGCTCCATGTCCTGAACCACGCCCTGATGAAGGGATGCCTGTTTCTCGTCGCGGCCAACCTGCGATCCCAGGCGGGACACACGGATATCCCGAGACTCGACGATTCGTACCGCAAGGCCATGCCCTGGACGATGGCCGCCTTCACCTTGGCCGCCGTGTCCATGATCGGGCTTCCCCCGACGGCGGGCTTCTTCAGCAAGTGGTACCTGGTGCTCGCCGCCATCGACGCCTCGAATTGGCTCTTCTTGGCGGTAATCCTGGTGAGCAGTCTGCTGAATGCCGTGTACTTCTTCAATGTGCTGGAGCGGGTGTACATGCGTGCTCCTTCGGGGAGTTCGGTCGAAGGCGAACCGGCTCCGGCGATAAATCCCAGGCATGAAAACGAGTCCGGACTTGCCGAGGCCGGGACCCTGCAGCTCGCGCCGACCCTGATTCTGGCTGGCGCTCTGCTGGCGGCGGGTCTGCTGAACGCGGTCATCGTGCGGGAAGTAATTCAATTGGTGATCCCGTCGGGAATGTGATCGAAGGAATATGAGTCTCACGGACCTTTCCACATCGGCGCCGCTCTTGGCCGTGCTGGTCTCCCTGGGGGCGGTGCCCCTCATTCTACTGAGTGCCAGCCGCCCCAATCTGCGCGAGTTCTGGACGATCGGCGCTGGCGTGGTGAAGTTCGGCCTGGTGCTGTCCCTGTTGCCGGAGATCCTTGGCGGCCGCACGGTCGTCGTCCAGATTCTGGAGATATCCCCGGGCATCGACTTGGCGCTGAAGGCCGACGCCTTCGGGGTGTTCTTCGCTCTCGTCGCGTCGGGGCTATGGATTCTGACGTCCTTTTACTCGATCGGCTATGTGAGGGGACTGGGCGAACAGAAACAGACCCGCTACTTCGCGTCCTTCGCCGTGTGCCTTTCGGCCACCATCGGGATCGCCTTCTCGGCCAATCTTCTGACCTTCGTCATCTTCTACGAGGTCCTGACGATCGCCACCTACCCCCTGGTCATTCACAAGGAGACCCGGGTCGCCATCCAGGCCGGAAGGCAATACCTGCTGTACACGCTGACGGCCGGGCTGCTTCTGATCGCCGCGACGGCCTGGACCTACCAGATCGCCGGCACGCTCGATTTCAAGGCGGGCGGATTGTTCGTCGACACGACGTTCTCCGCCGGAACGGTGACGGCTCTGTTCCTGCTTTTCATCGCGGGCGTCGGCGTCAAGGCGGCGATCATGCCGATCCACAGTTGGCTGCCCACGGCCATGGCGGCGCCCACGCCCGTCAGCGCCCTGCTCCATGCGGTGGCGGTGGTCAAGTCGGGCGTGTTCGGCGTCGTGCGGGTGGTTGGCTTCGTATTCGGCCCGGAGTTGCTGAGGGAGTTCGGCTTGAACGTCCTGCTGGCGTTCTTCGCCGGCGCAACGATCATCCTGGCGTCCCTTTTGGCGCTGAAACAGGACAATCTGAAGCGGCGGCTGGCGTACTCCACCGTCGGACATCTTTCCTACGTGGTTCTGGGCGCCGCCATGCTGACGCCCGACGCGTTTCTGGGCGGAGTGATGCACATCGCCAACCACGCCACCATGAAGATCACCCTCTTCTTCTGCGCTGGCGCCATCTAT
>CAYRCA010000471.1:0-3003 GCA_964422565.1 uncultured Acidobacteriota bacterium
CCACCCACCGCCGCCCAGCACCGGCAGCAGGTCCGGCAGCGTCACCTCGACCGGCTCGACCCCCGACGCGTACGCGTCGGGATGCAGCACCTGCTTCGAGGAGACCGGCGGGTCGCGGAACGCCGCGTCGATGTCGTCGAGCGTGCCGACGAAGGTCGCCCCGCCCACGTACGGAAACTGGAGCAGGTCGATCAGGATCGACTCCGCCGGGAGGTTGAAGACGTTGAAGCCGACCTCGCGGATGAGGCGGGCTCGCTCCTCCCGGGTGCTCATTTTCAGCGGTTCGACGACTTTGATCTTGAACGGCTCGGCTGGAAATTCCATGAGTTTCTCCCGCGCCCCCAAGGGACGACTTCAGTCGCGGCCCATTTTCCATTCCGGATACAATCCCGTTGAACCGAGCCGCCGTTGTGGGCCGACGCGCATTCACCGAGTGGTGGTGTTCGGTGGAGGGTATCGGGAGGGAAGTTCTACGGCTCAAGTTCCTTTCTTCGAGCTTTGAGTTCGTTCAATTTCTTCTCCAAACCGGCAATCTCCCGCTTGATCTTCCGAAGCTCCGTCCGGTTCTTGACATCGGACAGATGATCCCGGCCAAGCTCTTCAGCGATGTATTTCTCGAGCTGACTTCGCAAAACCCGGAGATATGGATTCCCCCAAATCGACCCCTCCCGGAACTCAAGCTTACCGGCGCGTATGCCCTCTATAATAAAGTCCCGTTCAACTCCATATTCCTTCTTCGCCGTTAGATCGCTGAGAGTTGCCCCTTTGCGATTCCACTCGCCGTATTCCGCCATGATTTGCCTCCGTGAGAGAACCAACAACCGTCAACTGCCGGGCCGCTCGGCGGCTGCAATGCCCCGCTAGCCGGTCTGGCGTACAGATGATAAAGCGCGTCCGCCAAGGCTACAATCATCCGGCAGTCGATCGAGCACGGCTTGGACTGTTGCTTCCGTCCCCATTAGATCCTCGCAGCCGCCCGACCCGAGTATAGCAGCCGTCCGTCGGATTGCGGCCCAGGCTTCCCAACCATATGACGGGGTGTGTGTGGCGCGGGACCCACGGATTCTTCCCCGGGTGGACGTCAATCTCGCCGAACCCCGCAACGGTTGCTTTCCTCAGTGCGAGGGGGTGGGCATAATGGAGTGGGGAGCGAGAAAATGGGACAAACTTGGTTGTGGATTCCTCCGCTGATCGCCCTTGTGACGCCGGCAGCCGCTTTGGCCGAGGAGGTGTATCGCATTCCGCCGCAGGTTGTGGTGGACGTTTTGGATCGCCCGCCGACTCCGGAACTGAGTCTGGGGCCGAGGCGCTCGAACGCCCTCCTGATCCATCGCGCCGGCATGCCCGGCATCGAGGATCTCGCCGAGCCCATGTTGCCTCTGGCCGGGCGTCGTGTGAATCCACGGACCAACGGCCGGGCCGACGACCGGCGGGGACGGATTCTGAAGCTGGAAGTCCTCCGTCTGGAGGACGGGCGCACGCTGGAGATCCAGGTCCCCAGGGATCCGAACCTCGGCCATCCGATCTGGTCTCCCGACGGAAGGCGCGTGGCGTTCACCCAGACGCGGACATCGGGCATCGAGCTCTGGGTGGCCGAGGTCGAGACCGGGAGGGCCTGGCGGACCACCGAGCCGAACCTGAACTTGGCTTCGGGGCCTTGCGAGTGGCTGCCCGACTCCGACCATCTCCTTTGCCGGTTCGTTCCCGACGGCCGGAAGGCCGCTCCGGCGGCGGCGCCCGTTCCCAAGGGTCCCGTCGTTCAGGAGACGAGCGGCGCGAGGGCCCAGGTCCGCACTTTTCAGGACCTCCTCGGCGGCGAGGAGGACGTGAAGCGATACGAGCATTACCTGGCCAGCCAACCGGCGGTCGTTCCCGTTCGGGGCGGCCGGCGGAGAGATCTGGGACAAGCCGGGATCTTCGGGAAGGTGGAGCCGTCCCCCGACGGTCGGTTTTTCCTGGTGGAGCGGATCGTGCCCCCATATTCCTATCTGGTTCCCGAGCCTTACTTCGCCAGGGCCGTCGAGGTTTGGGATCGCAAAGGGGAGGTGGTCTTTCGATTGGCCGATCTGCCCTTGGCCGAGGCGGTGCCGATCTGGGGTGTTCGCACGGGACCCAGGAATTATGGCTGGAGACCGGGCGGGGATCCCGTCCTGTTCTGGGTCGAGGCACTCGACGAAGGCGATCCCGGGAGGGAAGTCGAGTTCCGGGATCGGCTGCTGAAGTGGGAGGCCCCTTTCCGGGGTCAACCCGTGGAATTGTTCCGTTTCGAATGGCGTTTTCGGGGGGCGGCTTGGGGGCGGTCGGGTTTCGCGTTCCTCTCCGAGATCGACCGCGAGAAACAGCGGACCAGGACCTGGTACGTGTCTCTCGAAGAAGGGAGTCCCGGCGAGTCCCGGTTGGTCTTCGATCGCGGCATGTACGACGCCTACAACGACCCGGGCGACTTCGTAACCCGGCCCGACGGGACGGGCCGCCGTTTCGTGCTCGAGAAGGACGGTTATGTTTTTCTGGCGGGCCGCGGCGGCTCGCCTCAGGGAGACCATCCTTTTTTCGATCGGCTGGACTTGGAAACGCTGGGGACCGACAGGCTCTTTCGGAGCGGGGCTGGAACCTACGAATTCGTGCTGGCTCCGCTCGACGAATCGGGACGAATCATCCTGACCCGGTTCGAGACGACTTCCGATCCGCCAAATTACTTCGTGCGCGATCTGGAGGACGGAACGCGCCGGGCGTTGACCGATTTGCCCGACCCGGCGCCCGAACTCGACGGGGTGGAGAAACAGTTGATCACCTATTGGAGGGAGGATGGGATAGAGTTGTCGGCGACCCTGTATCTGCCGGCGGGATATCGCCCGGGGGAGAGGCTTCCCACCGTGTTGTGGGCTTACCCGCGGGAGTACACCGATCCCCGCGTCGCTTCCCAGGTGCGGGGTTCTCCCCATCGATTCACGGGCGTGGCCGGCGCCTCCCATCTCTTCCTTCTCACTCAGGGGTATGCGGTGC
>CAYRCA010000471.1:3013-4019 GCA_964422565.1 uncultured Acidobacteriota bacterium
CGGCCATGCCCATCGTCGGAGAGGAGGGAAACGACACCTTTGTCGAACAGTTGGTGATGAGCGCCAAGGCGGCGGTCGATAAGGTTGTGGCGATGGGTGTCGCCGACCCGCGGCGGATCGGCGTGGGCGGCCACAGTTACGGGGCGTTCATGACGGCGAATCTGCTGGCTCATTCCGACCTCTTCGCCGCGGGGATCGGGCGAAGCGGAGCCTACAACCGCACCCTCACTCCCTTCGGCTTTCAGAACGAGCGCCGGACCTTCTGGGAGGCGCCGGACGTCTACTTCACGCTGTCGCCCTTCATGCACGCCGACCGGATTAAGGCGCCCATACTTCTGATTCATGGGGACGCTGACAACAACTCCGGGACTTTTCCTCTCCAGTCGCAACGGCTCTTTCACGCGCTCAAGGGACTCGGAGGCACTTCCCGTCTGGTGATGCTGCCGCATGAATCCCATGGTTACGCGGCCCGGGTGTCGGTGCTTCACGTGGTGGCCGAGATGATCGACTGGTTCGACCGCTACCTGAAGGGTCCGCCGAAGACCACCGACTGAAGCTTCGGACGGCCTACTTCGCGTCGATCAGCGTTCATCTGTGGCGCCGAGGGGGCCACCTCCGGGTACTCGCCCCGCCCCGGTACAGGTTCCCCGGCGCCACGGAGCGCGAGGCGTGGTCCGGTGTACGCCGTCCGTGACCTATTCCTTTCCGTTACGACCGTGGGGGAACCCGGCCCGTGTCACCGCATCGTAGAACGCCTTCGGGGCATCCGTCACATACCAGTGGATGCCCATGTCGATGAGGCGGCGCAGCAGCGGCGGGTCGAAGACGAAGGGCCGGACCTGGAGTTCAACACCGGCGGCGCGAGTGCGTTCCACCGCCCTCTCGAGGTAGTCCCACTCAATGAGATAGGCGTTCTCCCCCGGCTCGGCGGCGGGTTGGAGGTGGAACTGCAACTGGGAAAGTCCGGGGAATCCGCGGGCCGCCAACTCCTCGAAGCGCCTCTTGA
>CAYRCA010000472.1:0-4008 GCA_964422565.1 uncultured Acidobacteriota bacterium
CGGGTAAGTCGGCGAGATCGGAAGAGCGCCGGGCAGGCTGAGGTTCTGGAGTTTGGTCTTCGGCGCATGCCGACTTACCCGAGGTCCTTCCGCAGGGTCAGGCCGCCGTCGACGGTGATGACCTGGCCGGTAACGTAGTTGTCGGGCTCCACCAGCAGGCGGACCACCCGCGCCACGTCTTCGGCGCGGCCGAAGCGGGGGATGATCCCCCGGTCGACGAAGTGGTCGTACTTGCCCGACTCGATGGAGGCCAGGGCCATGCCCGCCCGGTTGACGCCGGGGGCCACCACGTTCACGCGGATCCCCTCCGGTCCACCCCAATCCTTGGCGAGAATCCTGGCGGCGTGGATGAGAGCCGCCTTGGGTCCCGCGTAGTTCAGGCTGGAGGGGAAGCACTCGACTGCCTGCATGGTGGAGAAAAGCACGATGGTTCCCGCCACGCGCCGCTTTCGCAGGCCGGCCGCGACGTCCCGGGCCAGCAAGATCGGACCCAGGTAGTTTCGCCGCAGGGATGTCTCCAGGTCGCTCTCCGAGGCGGATTCGAACTTCACCCGGGCGGGGTCGCCCACCAGGCATACCAATCCGTAGACCTCGGCCGACAGCCGCTCGGCGGCCGCCAGAAAGCGGGCGCGGGTTTCGCCCTCGAAGATATCGCCGCCGACGAGTTCGACTGGGGTTTCGTGACGCTCGGCCAGCCAGTTCCGAAGGGCCTCGGCCCGTTCCTCGTCCCGGTGAAAGCCGATCACCAGGGAGGCACCGTCGCGGGCCAGTAGGGCCGCCGTCGCTGCCCCGAGTCCGCCCGAGCCGCCCGCCAGGAGCAGGGTTCGTCCGGCCAGTCCGGACTCATTAAAGTTGTAGGTGAAGACCTGGTTGTTTGAGTTCACTTTTGTGTTGAATTAGGAGCTAATGGCCGCTCGCTCCCCACTCCTCGCTCCTCTCCTCCCGAATGCCCGACCTCCTCCAACCACCGCTCGCAGTCCATGGCCGCCCGACAGCCCGCCCCGGCCGCCGTCACCGCCTGACGGTAGATGTGGTCGTGGACGTCGCCGGCGGCGAAAATACCGTCCACTTTCGTCCGCGAGCCGTCGCGCACCCTCAGGTATCCGTTCTCATCCCGGTCCAGAATGCCCTCGAAGATGTCGGTGTTGGGCTGATGTCCGATGGCGATGAAGACTCCGTCCGTCTCGAGGGTCGACTCCTCTTCCGTTTTCAGGTTCTTGACCCGGACCGCCTCCACGGTCTTCCTACCGGGGTCCAGGATGTCCAGAACGACGGTGTCCCAGATGAACTGAATCTTGGGGTTGGCCTTCGCCCGGTCGGCCATGATCCGGGAGGCGCGCAACTCATCCCGCCGGTGGATGACGGTCACCCGGGAGGCGTGCTTGGTCAGGTAGATCGAATCCTCCATGGCCGTGTCGCCGCCCCCGACGACGATCACCTTCTGGTTGCGGAAGAAGTAGCCGTCGCAGGTGGCGCAGGTGGAGACGCCGTGTCCCATCAGCCTGCGTTCGCCCTCCAGGCCCAGTAGCTTGGCGGAGGCTCCGGCGGCGACGATGATCGATTCCGCCTCGTATCGGTTCTCGTCGGTCTCGACTACGAAGGGCCGCCGATCGGCGATCACCCGGACCGCCCGCTCCATCCGATATTCGGCGCCGAACCGTTGCGCCTGCTTCTTCATGTTCTCCACCAACTCGGGCCCTTGAATGCCCTCGGGGAACCCCGGGAAGTTCTCGACCATAGTGGTCAGAGAGAGCTGGCCGCCTGGCTCCCGCCCCTCCAGCACCAAGGGGTCCAGGTTGGCCCGGGCCGCATAGATGGCCGCCGTTGAACCGGCGCAGCCGGAACCGAGAATGATCGTCCTGAATGCCATTTCCGTGACCTCTCTTCAGCGGGAAAGAATGTAGAATACCAGCAGGTTGCGGGCAGTTCCAATCAGGCGGACAGGTTCCTGAGCCCATCGCGAACGCGGTCGGGCGTGTGGAGGATTTCGAATGGGGGAGCGGACCTTCTCGACGGAGAACGTGTTGGGGGAGATCCGGGCCGCGCTGGCTTTCTTCGGGGAGAACCCCTATATCCAGGCGCTGCTCGTCATCTTCATCTTCCTGGTGGCCGCCAAGACAACCGACCTGTTGATGACACGGGTGTTGCTCCGAATCGCCCTCCGGACACAATCCAAGGTGGACGACCGGATCGTTGCCCTGCTTCATCGGCCGGTCTTCGCAACCGTGGTTCTGCTGGGGCTTCTGTTCGCTTTCCTCATCGTCAGCCCCAGCGAATACCTGAGCCGGACCGCCTCGAACCTTGTGGCAACCGTCGTTATCGTCCTGTGGGCGATCTTCGCGGTTCGCTGCGTTACGCTGATCCTCACGGCTCTGACGCAGGACGAAAAACGGTTCCAGGCCTTTCAACCGGCCACACGGCCGCTGTTCGAGACCGCCTTCAAGCTGATCATTTTGGCTTTGGGCGTGTACTTCGTCCTCGTATCCTGGGGTGTGGACCCGGTAGGCTGGCTGGCCACCGCCGGCATCGCAGCTGTAGCCATCGGTCTGGCGGCGCAGGAAACTCTGGGAAATCTCATCGCCGGGATATCGATTTTGGCCGACGCGCCCTACAAGGTCGGGGACTATATCGTCCTCGACGGCCAGGACCGGGGGAGGGTCACGCGGATCGGCCTGCGCAGTACGCGGATTCTGACCCGGGACGATGTGGAGGTAAACGTACCGAATTCGATGGTCGCCCGATCCAAGATCGTCAACGAGACCGCGGGCCGGTGGATCAAGCAGCGGCTGCGGATTCCCGTTGGAGTGGCCTACGGGTCCGACGTCGACCAAGTCAAGCGGGTGCTCCTCGGGGCTACCCTGGCCCAGAGTACGGTTTGCCGGGACCCCGAAGCCTGGGTGAAGTTCGACGGTTTCGGCGACTCCTCGCTGAACTTCGAGATCCGCTGCTGGATCGAGGACCCCGCCCTGCGCGGACGAGTCAATGACGCTGTCTACTCGGCCGCCTACAAGATGCTGGCCGAGCATGGCATCGAGATTCCCTTTCCCAAGCGAGACCTTTACATCAAGGAGCTCCCCGAGGGGTTCCGACCGGTGCCCGCGGACCCGGAGGCCGACAAGGGTCCGCGGTCGGACAAGTCCGACACATCGGACAGGTCGGAAGGCTCGGTCTTGCTGGATCCCCGATAATCCCCTGTCACCCGGAGCGGTGTCTTGACGTTTTGCGTCGGCCTTTAAAGTGATACCCTTGCCGCGGACTCGTGGCCGGGGGGAGACGTCGAACTTTGACAGACTTGAGGCGGAAGGGAGCGAGGGGCTTTGCGTTGGGCGGCCTCGTCGCGCTGGCCGTTTCGTTTCTGGGGGCAATCCTGATCCTGGGGCCCCCCATCGGCTTCCTGCTCGGAGGCCTCCTCGGCGCGGGCATGGCTGGTCTGGACGGTAGGGCTCAGGTCCGGTTCGCGATTGGGTTCGTCGTGCCGGGGGTGGTCGTGCCGTTGGCCTTGGTGTCCCTGCAGGCGACGGCCGGGTCCGAAAGCCCCGTCGTTCTTCTCGCCGGATGCGCGGTGGTCTTCGGTCTGGCTTACGCTTGCGCTGGCGTCATCGGCGCCACAGGTCTTTGCTGGGAGGCTCGTCTCTGCGTCGGGCTGGCCGGCCGTTTTGCCCTGGCCGGGGTTGCCGGTGCCCTCGTCGCCGCGACCCCCTTTCTGCTGATGGCCGGTCGGGCCAACTATGGGGGATTCGGCAACGCGGGGCCGGTTATCCTGGTGGCCGGGCTCCTTCTTTCCGTCCTGATTCCTTTCGTGATCGCCGGTTACACCGTGGGTGCCGTCCGGGAGCGGCTCGTCGGCGCTCGGCGAGCCGCCGCAGTGAGTGCGTAACCCCCGGCCTGGCGGCGAGGGGTTTGAAATTCGGAGTTCCGAACCCCAGATCCCGAAGTCCAACCCCCGGACCCCGGAAACCGGAAACCATTGGCGCCCCACCTCCGACGTGAAAAGTGCCGGCCCGCGGC
>CAYRCA010000473.1:0-4006 GCA_964422565.1 uncultured Acidobacteriota bacterium
CCGGGTCTCGTCGATCGATTCCAGACGGCTGTTGGGGAGGGCGACGCGGAAGACGGAGCGGCCCAGGTAGTCGAGGACCCTGCGGCCGGAGCCGGCGGGCTGGCAATGGACGACCCAGGGTTCGCTCCACACCCGGGGCGGAACCCGCTCGAGCAAGTCCGCCTTTTTGAGGGCCGCGCACATCCGGGTCCGGTACAGTGAGCCGCTCCCGATTTCCTTGGACACAAAATAAGCGGGATGGGAGAGAATGCGATGTCCGAGGAGATCATTCTAAGCTGCTTCGTTGATTTGTAGCTGAAGTTTCTGGGAGAATTGGGGCGATTACCCACCGCCGTCGATTTTGGAGAAGGGAGATGTGTTGAGCTGCGGGATTGCCGCACCGCAGAGGGACGCCTGCGAATGACTACGGTTCCTTCCGGTTTCCGCAGACAGCATCCTAATTGACCACGGAATGGGCTTTCCAAACCATGGGGCTAGGTCGGGCTAGGTCGAAAGGTTCGGAGGTCGTATTTTTCACCGCCAGCCGGACAAGTCTCGTGGTGACACAGCTGGCCGACGATTTGGACATTCCGGCTTCTGCGCAGGAATCGTGCCCCCGCCCGACCCAATTCGCATCGTTTATCCGCCTCATCACCTTCTGCTTTCGTCACCCCAGAGTGTGGTAGATACAAACGGAGCAGACGCATGAAATCATCGATACTGCTGACGGGCTTACTTCTAGTGGGCACCGCGTGGGGCCAGGGTGTCACGCTCGAATTGCAGCCGTCAGCCGTGGCCGTGTCACCTTGGTACCGGCAGATCGAGTCGCGAATGATCCTCATAAATGGGTCCGACACGCCCATTTCCAATCTCGCGCTTAACATCCTCACTAATGACGGCTTTGAGGTTGAAGTTAGCGGAGAAGCCCCGCGGAGTGTTGCGCCGGGCCACTCTTTCGCTGCGCTCGTCTATGTCAAGAACCTTAAACGAGGTAGATTGCCAGGCAGCGTCCAGATCGAAGTCGGCTATGACGTCGGCGCCGCGAGACATCTCAACCACGCCACTCTCAACATTACAGCTGCGGTGGATACGGCAGCGGCCAAGTCTGTCGAGGTGGTTCTTCAAGGTACATTCGACTCGATCTCGGAGAACCGACCTGGAATCGGCTATCTGCTCGTGACTAACAACATCGATGTGCCGGTCGCGGTCGCCGACGTCACCGTCCGAACACCGCCCGGCATCAAGGATCTTCCGCAGATCGAACCATTCCCTGTCGCCCCATATTCGGCGGCGGAGAAAGAAATCAAGCTGATGGCGGAAAGCCGTCTGACGCCGGGCAAGTACCCGCTTTTGATCGATGTTCGCGCGGAGTGGGAACGTAGCGGCCACCGTCATTCACGGAACCTGGTTGTGGCGAAGGACGTGAATCTGGGTATTTTCTTCGAATCGGAACTGCTCAAGCTTTTCGGCATCCCCTCGTTTCTGCTATTGCCCGGATGCCTGTTCCTGTTCTCGATGCAGTTGCTGGTGACGCTGGGAGTTCTCGGAGTCAAGAACGAGTCGCGGCTGCCGAAGCTGACTCCTGCCACGACCGGATTTTGGATTGTCGCGGTTACGTTCTCGGGCCTGTTCGCCTATTTCTACTACCAACTCACTGGCACAAACTACCTGATGATGTACGGCGTGAACGATCTGAGAAATGTGTGGCTCTCGAGTGTCGTTCTCGGATCCCTCACTTATCTCGTGGTTGGCAAGGCAACCGAGAAGAGTCGGACGAACCGGGTTCCCACCGCCCTCGACGATCCCATAGCGATCCTGCGGAAGATTTCCAGGCAGGGGATCGGCATACTTGCCTCACCGGTCTCGTTCGATCTCAACAAGGTTTCACTTCGCGGGTTTCTCGCGGAGCGCGTCGAGGATGAGCAGACCCTCGTTTGGGTGGTTCCCAAGATCGTGACCCGCTGGGAGCAGTCGAAAGAGGCGCTCGACGCACAGGCCCAACTCGAGGAATTTATCAACGCGCGCGCGAATCCGGACAACATAGCGGCCTCACTGACCGAGTGGAAGGAGAAGAACCTCGTTGCGGTTTCGTGGTTGCCTGTGAACGCCGTGCCGAATCCCTACCATCTGAAGGTCGATTCGATCACGGGATATCTGCCCGCTGAAATGATGATCGAAGTTCAGTGACGGTTTCCGGGAACGGCTTACACCGTTCCCGGATCGCTCTACTGAGCTCACCAGTCTCGACGTCCAGTATGGACGGTCCGAATCTGGTAAAGTCGAGTCCGATGATAGCATAGCCGTCCGGGTGGGGCAAAGCCGCATGAACATCAGCGAAATCCGCTTTACGTTTCTTCAGGTGGAATGCCTCGCGTCGCCTCTCCGCGCTCTCAGACCGCCGAACATCCCGTTCGAGTTTCTGCTAAGCGGACCCCGGTACCAGCTCGAATTCGCGGAAGCGATTGAGGGCGGTAGCGACTGCCTACCTCCATGGCGGGACGGATTCGGAAAGCTGTTCTGGCGGTTCTACCTGTACAAGGTCCCACCGTCCGCGAAAGACGCGCGGCGGGCCATGGCGCCTTTCTATCTTCCTTTGAGAAACAAGATCGCGGCCGATTGGCTCAGGGGCAAAGCTGGCGCTCGCGCCTATCTGTATCCGTGGGGCATCGGCCTGGTTTTCGATGTCAGCGCAACCGGCTTGTTCACTCTCGACGAAGCGGTCGGCCTTGGTTTTCAGGCGCAGCGTCTCGGCAAATACAGGATCGACATCAACGGCGCAGAGAAAGAAACCGGACTCAAGGGCTTGTGCGATACTCTCCGTACCGCGGTCCGGTCCAAGGCCTTCGGCCCCGATATTGCGGCGGGGAACGCCAGCGAGATGTTTTCGGTCGTCACGATTCTCGACGCGGACGAAGGGGATGCCGCCGAAGCGGTGGCCGAAGGAAGCGATCTCCATCGCGCCCTCGACGCGCTGGCCCGTTGGAATACGCTCTATAAGAAAACCAGGCCGAAGGATCTGAACGAAGCCCGGATTGAAATCAAGACGTCGCCGGAGGGCCACCTGCTGTACGGCGGACCTCGCGGGCGCTGCGTTTGGTTTCCCGGCAACTTCGTCAGCCAGGCGCTTTACCGAAGAACCCTCCTCTGTTACCACCAGAATCTGACGATGGCATCGCTGCAAACGGAGAGCTTGTGCCGACTGGCGAAGGATGCGGCCGAGATCCTGCAGAGCGGCCAATCGCTGGCGGCTTCGTCGCTCGCCTACCAGGAGTGCTCCAGACTCGCTGCGGGCGCGCTCGGAAGGCTGTACGGTGGAACCTTCGAGACCTATCGTTCCCACAGCATCCGGGCACAGATCGGGGCCCTTTACAAAGACCCGGTCGACACGATCCGGAAGTATTACGCGATGGACGAGCTCAAGTAAGCCTCAGTCCGGCGGCGCGGCGCTGCCGCAGGCGGGACCGCCGGCGAAACGGCACTCCACAGTCAGACGCCGGATCTAGCCCATGTTTGCCATGAGGGGCTGTAAATAGCTGAAAAGAAAAGGCCGAGTTTTTCGATGTGTCACTAGCCTGGATTTCCACGGAACAGTTTTGAACTGAGCGCGCTGCCCGCAGACCCTCGGCTACAAGCCGAGGGGTTCAGGATTCGTCGATTTGAAATCGACTCTCCTCCTGCACGGTCTCGCCCTGTTGTTCGTCGATATAAGCTTTGATCATCTCATCCGTGATCGTCCCCGATGACACCGCCAAGTACCCTCGGGCCCACAGATGCCGGCCCCAAAACTTCCTCCGCAGGTGCGCAAACTCCTGCGGCAACACTCGCGAGCTGATCCCCTTGAACCATTGGACGATCTTGCCGATCGGCTGCGTTGGTCGGTAGCTGATCAGCACGTGAACGTGGTCGCGCGACACCTTTCCCGACAAGATCGCCACCTCGTGTTCCATCGCAAATCTGCCGCAGCAGGTCGCGTACACGAATCGCCACTTCCCCGTGCGGCACCCCTTTCCGGTACTTCGGCACCCAC
>CAYRCA010000474.1:0-4000 GCA_964422565.1 uncultured Acidobacteriota bacterium
GAACCCCTGAACCCCGGAGCCCCTGAACCACGGAACCCATGCGGACCCCCGGACACCGGACGCCGGAGTTGCCCCGGACGCCGGAGTTCACGCGGTCGCCGGAGCTCCCCGCTCGGCAGCCGGCAGCAGCACCCGAAAGACCGTCCCCTCGCCCTCGGCGGACTCGACCTCGATGCGGCCGCCGTGGGCCTCGACGATCATTTTCGACTGGTACAGACCTATCCCCATACCCTGTTTCTTCGTGGTCTGGAAAGGATGAAACAGCCGCTCCTCCATGAACTCCCTCGGTATGCCGGGCCCGTTGTCCGCCACCTCGAGCACAACCCACTCCGCTTCCTTCCGCGTTGCCAGGAGGATGCGGGGACCGGTGTCCGGCGTCCGGCGTAGGGCGTCCGAATGAACTCCCCCCTCCTCCTCACTCATCGCTCCTCGCTCCTCGCTCCTCAACCTCCCCTCCGACTCGGAACTGGGAACTGGGAACTGGGAACTGGGAACTCGGAACTCCCCCACCGCCTCCCAGGCGTTGAGCACCAGGTTGACGAGCACCTTGCGGAACTGGGCGGCGTCGAGGCGGACCGGGGGGACGAGGCGGAGATCGACGGTCAGAACGTCGCCCACCTGGGGGCGGAGTTCTTCGGCCACCCTACGGGTCAGCTCTGCGAGGTCTGCGGCGTCCGGGTGCAATTCCAGCTTCTCCCGCAGCGGAGACAGGCGGGCGCACATCTCCTGGATCTTCTCGACACTTTGCCCGATGGTGCGCAGCGCCTCCTCGCGAAACTCGGGCTTGTCGTAATGGCGGGGCAGGTTCTGGACGGTCAACGACAGCCGGTTGGCCAGGTTCTTCAGGTCGTGGATGAAGAAGGCGGACATACTCTGGAAGGCCTCCATCTCCGAAGCCTCCCGCAGGCGGCGGGCGAGCCGGATCCGCGTCAGGATTGCGGCGGTCTGTTCGGCCAGCACCTCGAGCAGCTCCCGGTCCTCGTAGCCCAGCGGTTTTCCGCGCACCCGGTCGCCCAATGCGAGGACGCCGACCAACTCGTCCCGGACCCGCAGCGGCACCAGGTAGTCGACCCGGGTGGTCCCGAAGTTGGGGTCGGGCGCTCCGCGCGTGGCCGCGGGGGTTAAGGGTGGAGGGTTGAGAGGCGAGTCGGGAGCGAGGAGTGAGGAGCGAGGAGTGAGGAGTGACGGAACGGCGTCCGGGGTCCGGCGTCCGGGATCCGAATGGGAGGGCGGTACCGCTTCGTCCCGAGCTCCATTCCGAATTCCGAATTCTGAATTCTGAATTCCCGAACCTGAAGTTCCCGAACCTCCCACGTCCTCGATGCCCCCGGCGTCCCCCTCCTCGCTCCTACCAAGAAAGTGCCGGCGGGCCGCCAGCGGTACATCCGGCCTCCCCGACCCTTTCATGTCTTCGGGTGCGCCCCGCTCATGGACACTCACTCCTCTCTCCTCGCTCCTCCCTCCTCGCTCCTCACTACTCCCGACCTCCACCACCCCCTCCGCCTGCTCGACCAGCTCGGCCAGCCCCTCGATCGAAAGTCCCTCGGTGGGGGTGGTCGAGGCGACGGGGCGGAAGGCTCTCCGTCCCGGGTCCCACATCCAGAGCGAGACCGCCAGGCTGTCCAGCGCCTCGGCCACCACGGCGACCACGCTGCGGCCCACCTCGGCCTCGGTCGATTTGTCCTCGGTTCCCTGGCTGAAGCGGGTCCAAATGCGGCGGTAGTCGTGGGTGGGACGGCGGAAGTGCCGCAGGGTGATCCGCTTGAGGTCCTGCTGGGCCCGGTCGGACAGCAGCACGACGACCGCCGCCAGAACGGCGAGAAAGACCACCACCTGGCGGTACTCGCCGGAGAGGCCCAGGGCCTGCAGCACATGGACGCCTACGCCCACGCCGAGCAGGTAGGCGCCCACCACGAACAGGGTGATCGAGCTCCGCAGGGCGGCTTGGGAGAGATAGAGGTCCAGCTGGAGGGTCCGGCCGCGGCGCAGGGAGACGGCGGTCAGCGCCAGGGCGACCAGCAGGACCCAGGCGTCCAGGGCCACCTTCTCCCAGGTCCAGGCCCGATAGAGGACGGTCTCGGCGTGGACGTAGATCTGCACGGCGAAGTAGCCGCCAATCCCGAGCAGGGCGAATTTGATCTGCCAACGCACCCGTCCGATGGAGGCGCGCAGGGTCCGCTCGAGGTTGGCCACGATCAAGGTCGAGGTCAGGATCAGACAGACATGGAACAGATAGCCCCGGGTTCCCAGGGGCAGGATCCATCCGGTTGAGGATCCCGAACGGACGGCTTCGTCTCCGCTCTCCGACGGGATTGGGAAGGGCAGGCCTTGGTGGAATTCCCCCCAGGGAACGAGCGCCAGGATCAGAGGCGCGGCCGAGGCGAGGACCAAGGCGGGGGCCCAGCGCCGCAGGACCGCCGAAGCGTCGACCCGCCCGTAGCTCAGGGAGAAGGCCAGCCAGGGCGCGGGCAGCAGTGCGAGGAAGAGGAGGCGCAGCTCCTGGCTCCACAGGATCTGGCTCGGCACCGGGCTTCCGTGAGCCCAGAGGGAGGCGAGCTGTTTGGCGGCGAGAACCGCCAGTCCGGCACCGAGCCACCAGCGCACCGCCGACCCCTTCTGCCGGAAGAGGACGAACCCCGCCATGGCCACGGCGGCCAGCGCGGTCAGGATGTAGACGGCTTCCTGGAGCATCGTCGCGTCGACCTCGTCCCGGGTTTCAGAGTGCGGCGAAGTTCAAAGTTCAAAGCTCCGAGTTCCGAGTATAGACCCGCAAATCCGAAAGTTTCACCGCCCGGGGTCACGGCTTGCGCGGTCAACGTTCCGTTGTCCGGGGTCTGTTGTGCGGCGTCCCCGGTTCCGGGGTCCGGGGGTTCCGAAGATTCTACTGGTGGTCGGCCTCGGGGTCGGCGGTTCCGCGGAGCCCGGAACGCGGAAGGCCCCCCTCACCCCACATGCCTATACAGCCACCGACCCAAAAGTTCCAGGACCGGCAGCGGCAATCTCCGCATCAAGGCAACGCGCCGGTGGCCGGGACCCGTCGCCCGTCGGCCGCCGGGAGGACGACGAAAGTATACCAGTTCCATCGACCGCGCCCCCAGGCGCGTCTTGAAGAGAATCAAGCCGGGGTTGTCCCGGTCGCTCCGGCCCAGATCGAGGACCTCCAGCCCGTGCCGACAAGCGTCCCGGACGGACTCGCGGAAGAGGAGGGGCATCCCCCCCAGGGCGTTGAATCGCGGATCGGAGGCCCCGTACTTGTAGACCATCCGCCTCCCCCGGTCGAGGGTCACGATGGCCGCCACCGGACGGCCCTGGCGCGCCGCCAGTCGAATACGGAAGGCCTTCCCCAGACAATCGGCGAGGTTGTGGAACCAGGCCCGGGGCTGGGGCGGCGCTCCCTGGTGGCGACGGCTGGGCAGGTGGAGGTTGTAGAAGGCCTCGATTAGTTCCGGCGAGGAGCCTTCCCGGTACTCCAGCCCCTCCCGCTCCGCCCGGCGGATCTTGCGCTGAACGGAGCTCTTGTGGAACCTCTGGAGGACCGCGTCCGGCCCGGGCCGCAGGTCGATCTCGTGGTACTGGTAGCGCTCCGTCGCCGACCACCCGGCGGCCCGCAGCGCCCGGTGGAACTCCGGGGTCAGGGGACGGAGGGCGGAATAGGCTGTCCGCGGGGTCTCCTCCCGCTCCGCCAAGCGGAGCAGCAGCGGTTGCAGCCGACCCGGTTCGGCCACCAGCGGGTCGCAGTGGTCGGAGAAGGGAAGGGAGACCAGCCGTCGTCCCGTGAGGCGGCTCTCGACGCGGCAGAAGAGCAACGCCTCCTCCAGTTCCTCGTGCGGCTGGGCCGGCGTAAGGGCGACGGGGGTGTAGCCGTAGGTTCGCCGCAGCGCCCGCAGCCACCCCGCCGAGTGGAAGACGGTCGCCCGGGGGTGCCGTCCCACGAGCTTCTCCCATCGCGAGTCGGCCAACGGATCGAGGGCGAGGAGGCGGGTGACGTTCAACGTACTGT
>CAYRCA010000475.1:0-3985 GCA_964422565.1 uncultured Acidobacteriota bacterium
CAGTTCGAGGAATTCATGCGTACCGAAGCTGTTGTCTTCGATCACGCCCCCCCACACGGTGTTCACCATTGTGGGACGCTCGTCGCGGGGGCCGATGCCGTCCCGCCAGTGGTAATAGTCTGCAAAGCAGCCGCCCGGCCAGCGCAGGTTGGGCACCTTGATGCGGCGCAGGGCCTCGATGACCTCCTCGTTGAATCCCCACTCGCCGGAGGTGTCCCGCACCCAGAAGCCCCCATAGATGCAGCCCCCAAGATGCTCCGCGAAGTGGCCGAAGATATGCCGGTTGATGACCGTTTCACCGAGGTCGGCATGGACGATCAGTTGCCCCGTCTCCGCAGGTTCCGACGCATTCGGTTGCGCCGGCCCGCCGGACAGGATACCGAAAACGACGAAAAAGGCTATCCGCGGAAATCCCGTTCTCATGGCCTCACCTTCCCTGTAACGATTGACTCCCGACTCGGGCTCTGATTTGTATCGTCGTGCAACATGATAACGAAAGCGGATCGGTAAAATACACGCCAACTCGTGGCGCGTCAGTTCCGGCTGCGCCGGTCGGTGCGTTGCGTGTCGGTGCGTTGCGTTGACCTGCCCGGAGAATTGATTTACGCTCTCTTCGCCAACGAATTGGAGCAGGAGACCCGTTGAACCCGAAGGCTCTTGAATGCATATGGCCGCCACCCTTCGCCCCTCGATGACAAATTCGGCCGCCATGCGAGAGTCGAACCTCTCCTCGATCCTCCGCCATCTCCACCAGCATGCGCCCACTTCCCGGTCGGCTCTGGCCGAAATGACCGGATTGAACAAGACGACCGTTTCCAGGCTGGTGGAGGACCTGATGGGACTCGAACTGATCCACGTGGTTGGACAGGGCCTCTCCGACGGCAGGGGACGCAGGGCCGTCCTGCTGGATATCAACCCGGGGGGAGGCTTTATTGTCTCCGCCGAGATCAATGTGGATTATATCGTCGTCGTCTGCGCGGATTTCAGCTCCCGGATCCTCTGGCGGCGGCTGGAGAGCACCGCTTCCCTGGCGGGCCCCAAGGCCGTCGTGGAACGGACCCTTTACTTGTTGCGCCGGGCGATCGCTTTCGGGAGCGACCGCCTTCCCAAATTTCTGGGGTTGGCCTTGGGCGTCCCGGGATTGGTCGATTCGTCGGACGGCACCTTGCTGTTCGCGCCGAATCTGCGTTGGAGCGACGTTCCCCTGGGAAGAGTCCTGCGCGAACATTTCCCGGCTCGGACCTTCGTGGAAAACGAAGCCAATCTCGCCGCCTTGGGCGAATACTACTTCGGAGCCGCCCAGGGCTATGACCAGGTGCTTTACATCAGCGCTGGGGTCGGCGTGGGCGGCGGCCTCGTCCACCACGGTCAACTCCTCACGGGAGCGGCCGGATTCGCCGGCGAGTTCGGACACATGACGATGGACCCGGAAGGGAGACTCTGCGGCTGCGGGAACCGGGGTTGCTGGGAGACTCAGGCCAGTCAGTCGGCCCTCTTCCGCGGAATCCGCGCCTCCCTCTCTGAGGAGACGCCCAGTCTCCTCAGTGAACTGACCGGCGGCAACACCAACGACTTATCGGTTGCCCTCGCGATTGAGGCCGCGGAAAGAGGAGACGCGGTAGCGCTCGAAGCCTTCCGCGCGGTGGGTCGGGCGCTCGGAATCGGAATCGCCTCCCTGGTCAACGCCTTCAACCCCGATCTGGTTGTCTTCGGAGGACCCCTCAGCGAGGGGGGGCCCTACATCTTCCCTTCCCTCAAGCAGGAAGTGCACCGCAGAGCGCTTCCCTGGACCGGCGGCGCGGCAAACCTGGTCTGCGCGAAGAACGGAACCGACAACTGTGTGCTCGGCGGAGTGGCCAAGGTCTGCGAGTGCATCATCCAACAGCCGGTTCAGTCCCTTCAGGAGCCCGCGCTGGCCTAATGTTCGGAGATCTGCCGCGAGATCAGCGCGGTCGCTTCCAGAATAGACCGGATCATCCCGGACCGGGCTTCGCCCTCGGGAACCCTGGTTTGGGGGATCGATACGCTCAGGGCGGCCCGGGCGTCTCCGCGGACGAAAATCGGAGCGCCGAAGCAGCGCCCCTCGTCGGCGCTCTCCTCCGCGTCCTCGCTCCATCCCCTCTCCCGAATCCGATCGAGTTCCCGGCTGAGCTCATCCTCGTCGACGATCGTATGCTTCGTGAAACGGTGAAGCCCATAGCTGCCGAGAAGCGTCTCGCGCCGGTCCTCGGGCTGGAAAGCGGTGATGGCCTTCCCCATGGAACTCGCGTGGGGAGGGATGATGCGTCCAACGGTGTTGACCATCCGAATGAGTTGAGGACTCTCGAGAACGGCGACGGTCTCGATATGATTGTTGAACAGAACGCCGAGGCTGACGGTTTCGTGGAGTCTGCGCCGCAGGGCCGCCATGCGGGGGGTGGCCACGCCGACGAGATCCTTGACGAAAGAGCTCTCCACCCAGGGTCTCGCTTCGGCGGCAACGCGGTAGCCTCCCGACTCATCCCGGAGTATGTAACCGGCCGCCTCGAGCGTGTACAGAACCCTGAAGACCGAACTCTTGGGCAGGTCCGCCTCCTCCGTCAGCTCGTGTAGTCTGAGGGGCCTGGAACTCCTTGCAATCAGCTCCAGCAGGTTGAGCGCCTTGCCGACAACCTTGGAAAAGTATTTCCCCCCCGGCTCGTCGTTCGCGAAGGGTTCCGTCTGTCCCGCGAGTCCCTCTTTCAACACCTGCGGATCCTTTCTTATGGCCGATTCGCGTCCCGACCTCGCCCGCCGCGGCCAAGTATACCCCATCCGTCCCGCCGGACAGCAGGCGGCGGTGAGCAGTGAGCAGCCGTGAGCGGGGGGGCACTCGACAGGATGAAACACGGGGCTGGGCGGGGCGGATGGGAGAACTCCGAATTCAAAATGCGGAAAACAGGCAGCGAATGAGCAAGCTACTCTCCACCGCCCGCACTCCTGCTGTCCTGCTCTCCGCTGTCCGCCCCCCGCCAGTTCGCCGCGGTTCTCGGCGCCGTCGGCTCCGCCTGCTTCTTGGTCCGCTTTTTTCTTGGTAGCATTCCCAGAATGTTTTGGCACCGGAAGCTCCACTGGAGGATCATCGCCGGGCTGATTCTCGGTCTCGTCTACGGGACGGCGGGGGCGGCCGCCGGTCTCGGGAGCTTCACCCAAGACTGGATCGCGCCTTTCGGCACGATCTTCCTGAACCTGCTCAAGCTCATCGCCGTCCCGCTGGTGCTGACGTCGCTCGTCGGCGGCGTCGCCTCACTCTCGGACCTCAGGAGGCTTTCGCGGATCGGCGGCAAGACGATCGGGATCTATTTGTGCACCACGACCGTCTCCGTGACGTTGGGTCTGGTCATCGTCAACGTGCTTCGCCCCGGCCACCAGGTCCCGCCGGACATGCGGGAGCAACTGGAGGCCACGTACCGGGAGGACGCGTCCTCCCAGGCGGGCCTGGCCCGAGAGGCGAAGGACCGGGGGCCGCTGCAGCCGTTGGTGGACATGATTCCGGAGAACTTCTTCGGTGCCGCGGGCAACAACCGCAACATGCTGCAGGTCGTCTTCGTCGCCCTGCTGCTTGGGGTGGGCCTTATCCAGGTGCCTCGATCGCACGCCAGACCGGTGTTGGAGGTGTTCCAGGGGTTGAATGCCGTGATCATCCGACTGGTGGACCTGATCATGCTGATGGCGCCCCTCGGGGTTTTCGCCTTGATTGCCGCGACCATCACCTCCATCGCCGGCGACTGGAGCGAGGTTCGCGTCCGAGTTCCCCTGAACTGGCGGACCCGCAACTATGTCGGGACCATCTTCGGCGGCAGTATGTACGGCGCGCTCGATCCGGTCTTCATGATCATGCTGATCAAGGCGCTGGGCTCCGGCTATGTCGTATGGGACAAGGCGGCGACGATCCGCTTCCGCCGCCCCGGACGCGAGACGCTCTTCGCGGTTTTCCGCGTCCCTGCGGAGGAGCTGGCGTCGATCA
>CAYRCA010000476.1:0-2983 GCA_964422565.1 uncultured Acidobacteriota bacterium
CCGGAGTCCGCCTGGTTGTCTGCATCACCGAGGGGATTCCCGTGTTCGACATGCTGAACGTGGCCCGGGCGATGAAGGGCCGAGCGACGAGGCTGATCGGCCCCAACTGCCCCGGGATCATCTCGCCGGGCCAGTGCAAGATCGGCATCATGCCGGGCCATATCCACCGGGAGGGCCGCGTCGGGGTGATCTCCCGCAGCGGGACCCTGACCTATGAGGCGGTGGGCCAGTTGACCTCTCGAGGCATCGGCCAGAGCACCTGTATCGGCATCGGAGGAGACCCCATCGTGGGCACGGGGTTCATCGATGCCCTGGAGGCGTTTCAGGCGGACGAGGGCACCGACGCGGTGGTCGTGATCGGCGAGATTGGAGGCTCCGCGGAGGAGGAGGCGGCCGAGTTTGTCAGGGCGAGGGTTTCGAAACCCGTGGTGGGCTTCATCGCCGGGCAGACGGCCCCCCCGGGAAGGCGAATGGGTCACGCCGGCGCCATCATCTCCCAAGGCAAGGGAACGGCGGCCGAGAAGGTCGCGAAGATGAGAGAATGCGGAATAACGGTGGTGGAGAGCCCGGCGGATATTGGAGCCGCGGTCGAGGCTATTTCCCTCTGAGGCTTCGGAGGTTGGGGCGGGTCGGACCTGTCGGACGGGTCTGCCCGGGAGACTCGTCGGCATTTCCAAAAACGCGAAACGCGAAACTCGAAACATGAGACCCGAAACGGGTTTTTCGTCGGGTGGGATTCTATGGAGAGAACACTGGGTATCATCAAGCCGGACGCGGTCCAGCGCAGGCTGGTCGGCAGGATATTGACGATTGTCGAAGAGAACGGATTGACGGTGAAGGCCCTCAAGATGGTTCGCCTGTCGAAGAGGGCGGCCGAGGGGTTCTACCAGGTTCATCGGGAAAGACCCTTTTTCGACAGCCTGACCGCGTTCATGTCGGAAGGGCCGGTGGTGGTGATGGTGCTGGAAGGCCAGGACGCCATCGCCCGCTGGCGCGCGACGATGGGGGCGACCGATCCCGCCCGGGCGGAGGAGGGAACGATCCGCCGGTCGCTGGGGGAGAGCCTCGAGCGCAACTCGGTCCACGGCAGCGACGGCCCCACCACGGCCGAATTCGAGATCGGGTACTTCTTCAGCGCCCTGGATCAGGTGGGGTGATCCCCTCCGCCCGGGGCGAGGGCCGAGAATGGCGGAGATCGGCAGGGTCCTGCTACTGGTCGGGGTGGCACTTGCCATCCTGGGGCTGATCCTCACCTACCTGCCCGGTCTGCGTCTGGGTCGGCTCCCCGGCGACTTCACCATCGAGCTGAAAAGCGGCCGGATCTACATCCCGCTGGCAACCTGCATCCTCCTGTCGGTCGTCTTCAGCCTGCTTCTCTGGCTGATCGGCTGGCTGCGGAGGTAGGCTTTCGGCGAACCCCGCCAAACCCGCCGGACCGGGGAATCGGGGTTCCCGCGGAGCTGCTAGAATGAGGGCGGAAGTGGTGGGCGATACTGGACTCGAACCAGTGACCTCCGCCGTGTGAAGACGGCGCTCTAACCAGCTGAGCTAATCGCCCGGAAGAGCCCTATTCTAGTGACCACAGCGAGCCCGTGTCAAATGAATGAAAACCTCGATCTCATCATCGTCGGCGCCGGTCCGGCCGGTCTGGCCTGCGCCATCTACGCCCGCCGGAGCAATCTGGACGTCCTGATCCTGGAGAAGGGCTGTCTGGTCAACTCCATCTACCACTATCCGGAGAACATGACCTTTTTCACTACCGCGGAGTTGCTGGAGATCGGGGAGATCCCCATGACGTCGACGGCCGACAAACCGAAGCGACGCGACGCCCTGGTCTACTATCGGCGGGTGGCGGAGTACTACGGTTTGCAGGTGCGCGACTTCGAGAAGGTGGTCGATGTCGAGGGCTCCGACCGGGACTTCCGCGTCACCACCGAAGGGCGGTTCGAGGTGCGGCGCCGGTACCGTTGTCGGAAGCTGGTGATCGCCACGGGCTACTTCGACAACCCGAACCTGCTCGGCGTGCCTGGAGAGGAACTGCCCAAGGTCAGCCACTACTATACCGACCCCCACCCGTACTACCGCAAAAAGGTCGCCGTCGTCGGGGGCAAGAACTCGGCGGCCATCGCCGCCCTGGAACTGTACCGCGGGGGCACCGACGTCACCCTGATCCACCGGGGGCCCGGCATGGGTCGGGAGGTGAAGTACTGGATCCTGCCCGACATCGAGAACCGGATCAAGAACCGGGAGGTGACGGCCTGGTTCAACTCCACCGTCCAGGAGATCCGCCCGGGTGAAATCGTCGTTCGCACCCCGGAGGGCGAACAGGTGCTGGAAAACGACTACGTTTTCGCCCTGACCGGTTATCATCCGGACGCGACGCTGTTGCGGCGTCTGGGCGTCGAGGTGGACCCCGAGACCGATATCCCGCGCCACGACCCGGCGACCCTGGAAACCAACGTCCAGGGCGTGTACCTGGCGGGGTCGATCGTTTCGGGCCGGATGACGAACCGGATCTTCATCGAGAACGGCCGTTTTCACGGCGAGCAGATCATTCCCCATTTGAAGGCGAACCTCGCTCCGGTACCGGTCGCCCGGGACTGACGGCCGGGGACGGCGCCGGTCCGCGGGTTTTTCGAGGACTCATAGGTGGAAACGACACAAGTGCCGAGGGAACGACTGCTGCTGGTTGGCCTGGCGAGGGGACGCCGGGAGCGTCCGGCCGCCGAGGAGTCGCTGCTTGAGCTCCGCGAACTGGCGTCGAGCGCCGGAGGCGACGTCGTGGATCTTCTGATTCAGGAGAGGCCCGAGCCGGATCCGGCCGTCTTCATTGGCCGCGGGAAGCTGGAGGAGATCCGGACGGCGGTTTACGGCGACGAGGTGGATCTGGTGGTCTTCGACGACGAACTCTCCCCCGCCCAGCAGCGGAACCTGGAGCGGGAACTGGAGGTCGGAGTCATCGACCGCAGCGAGCTGATTCTCG
>CAYRCA010000476.1:2993-3979 GCA_964422565.1 uncultured Acidobacteriota bacterium
TCGACATCTTCGCCCTGCGGGCCCGCAGCCGGGAGGGAAAGCTGCAAGTGGAGCTCGCCATGCTCGAGTATCGGTTGCCCCGATTGACCGGGCGGGGAGTGGAGCTGTCCCGGTTGGGGGGCGGCATCGGCACCCGCGGCCCCGGCGAAACCAAACTGGAGTCGGATCGCCGGACGGTGCGGCGGCGGATTTCCCGAATCCGTGCGGAACTGGCCGATCTCGAGACCCGCCGGGCGCTGCATCGGCGCAAGCGGCAGGGCGTTCCCATCTCCACGGTGAGCCTGGTCGGCTACACCAACGCCGGAAAGTCCACCCTCTTCAATCGGCTGGCGGCGGAAAGAACGTTTGTCAGCCCGCGCATGTTCGCAACCCTGGATCCTCTGGTGCGGAGGATCGCGCTCCCCTCGGGTCAGGAAGCGCTGATCGGCGACACCGTCGGCTTCATCCGAAAGCTGCCCCACGCTTTAATCGCCGCCTTCGAGGCCACCCTTGAGGAAACGCTGGAGGCCGACCTCCTGCTGCACGTGATCGACTTTTCGGACCCGGCCTGGGAAGGTCTGCGGCAAGCGGTGTACGAAGTGCTGGAGGAGATCGGCGCGGACGTCCCGGTCCTCGAGGTGTACAACAAGATCGACCGTCTTCCGGCCGATCCGGTCGTGTCGCCCCCGATCGAATCGGTTCAGGTCTCGGCCCTGACGGGCGAAGGAATCGATGAGTTGCTGGTCCGGGTGGAGGAACGGATCAGCCGCGAGTACGTTCGGGTTTCCATGCGGATTCCCTTCGACCGGGGCGAGGTTCTTGCGAACCTGCGGGAGCGGGGCCGTGTGGAGACCACCGAATATGGACCCGACGGAGTCCACGTCACGCTGGCCGTGCGCCGCGCCGATCTGGGGCGTTACAGGGAGTTTCTGTGCGAAGCGTCTCGGGAGGAGTGATTGGCCATGAGCGGGGCGCACCCGACTGGATGAAAATCGCGGCGGTTTCGG
>CAYRCA010000477.1:0-3964 GCA_964422565.1 uncultured Acidobacteriota bacterium
CTTGAATCAGATCATCCCGGAGCAGGACCCCTTCGAGAACACCACACCGCCGCACGGGCCATACCATGATTTCAACCTCCCGCCCGGCGACTCGCACATCGTTTATCCCGGCACCGACGGCCCCTGGTCGAGCGTACGCTTCGAAGCCATGGCGGCGGGCATCGAAGACTACGAACTGCTGCGCGTCGTTGCGGAACGGGACGAGAATCTCGCCGACGCGATCTGCGAGCGACTGGTGCGCACCTTCACCGATTACGACGCGACGGTGACCGGATTTGAAGCAGCCCACCTCAGGCTCTTGGAGGCGGCAAGCGAGGTGCGATAGGGGACGAAGGAAGTTGGGGGATGGGACGCTGATTCCTCAGCGGCTGTCGACTGCGGGCGGGCCGTAGGGGACCTGCCGGCACCCGCCCGACTGCACTTGAGGATCGTGTACGACGGCCGGTACGAGCACCGGGAAGCATTGGACGTGGCTGTGATCCCGGAGCGGCTGCCGGCGCCGGTTGAGTTCGCGGTGAAGCCGCTGTCCGAACACTGACCCGTCAGTTGCCGAGACCACTCAATTGGGCTCGCCGGCGAGTTCTCTCAAATACCTCTTCTGTTCCGTAACCAGCTTGTCCAGATCCCTCCGGTTGCCGTGAAGGCTCTGGTAGGCCTGTTCGAGATACCGGCGGGCCAACGCGAGGTTCGCCCCTTCGAGGGCCGCAGCCCGGGCATACTCCAATACCGCCTTGTCGAGCTCACCGTTGATCTGCCACGCAAAGCCGAGTCGGAAGTGGTTCCTCTCGTCTCGGGGCAGCAGTTCGGTCGCTTTGATCAGATGATCCAGGGCTTTCGGCATCAGCGGCGAGCCGCTGCCCTGCTGAAAGGCCTTGAAGAGGTAGCCGGTGCCGGTGCCGTAGTGGGCGTCCGCCATGAACTGGTCGCGTCGGTTGGGCCAACTTTCGGCCGAATACGCCTGAGGGCGATCCATGGTGGGGAGAATCGCCAGGGCCGCCTCGCCGTGTCGGATGGCCGGGTCCGGCTCCTGCCTCTCGGCGTACGCCACCGAGAGACTCGACATCAGGGACACTTCGTCGGGAAGCCCCGCCACCGCCAGTTCGGCATGTCGGATGAACAGGTCCATGTTGGAGTCCCGGTGGGCCGTCACCGCAATGATTTCGTGGGCGTACGGAGCGTAGCTGCCTTCGGGATACGACTCCAGGTAAGCCTCGGCCGCCTGGGCTCTGCGTCTGTGGTCGGATGCGCCGGCCACCTGTTGCCAGACCTGCGTCTCATCGGCCGAAGGCCCCTGGCTCACGACTTGACTCGCGCCCTGGACGGTGCCGATTTCGAACACCGGACGGCTCGCTCCCAATATCAACGCAACCGAACCTATCGCCGCCAGCTTTACGGCGCACCATCTCATCGTCGGTTCCTCCTTCCTTCTCCTTCTCGTCCGGTGAACTGGGAGGATACGATGGCTTTGAGGCCACGGGCCTTCAACAATCTGCGCCAGTTTCGCCGGATCCGACCAAGACGCATCAGTACCACGAGGAGTCTACAACAAACCGAAGGGAAGACGGCAAGCGGCAGTCAACAGAGGCACAGGCCGGGGTCGCGTTGCTGAACCGTTGCGGAACCGCCGGCAGTGAAGGGCGGAGCTGAATCGCAGCGGAGAGGACGACGGCTGCGATTGTCGCAACGATGGCGATGCCCGCTGAGATCCCGTGCTAGAATTGGCCCGAGACCAACGATCATCGCGGTCGAGGAGGGCTGGACTGAGTTGGCGGAAAGCGCGGGTGCTCGGTCAACCGGCACGGTAGCGGAAAACTGGCGGGGAATATCGGACCCGAACCGCGACTCCGGGCGGGGGCAGGAAACGGTGAATCGGAAAGACCGTCGCGGAGAGAACAATCGGTTCGCGCAAGCCCTCAACCCGTTTTCCGGCGAACACTTCATGTTGCTGCTGGCGGGGTGCATTTTTACGTGCGGACTCGGAGTCTCGGCCCAGGCCTCCCAGGACGACGACAGGTTGCGGCAGGAGGAGTCCCAGCGCTACTTCGAGAAATGGCTGCGCGAAGACGTCGTCTACATCATCGCCCGGGAGGAGCGGTCGGTCTTCCTCTCGCTGACCACCGACGAGGAGAGGGAGCGTTTCATCGAGCAGTTCTGGCACCGGAGGGACCCCGACCCCCGCACCAGCGTGAACGAGTTCCGAGAAGAGCACTACCGCCGGATCGCCTACGCCAACGAACGGTTCACCAGCGGAGAGCCGGGCTGGAAGACAGACCGAGGCCGGATCTACATCATGCACGGGCCTCCCGACCAGATTGAGCCCCGCCCCAGCGGCGGCCCCTACGATCGGCCGATCTGGGAGGGGGGAGGAACGACCGTGACCTTTCCCTTTGAGGTCTGGCGCTACCGCCGTATCGAAGGGGTGGGCGAGGACATTGTCCTGGAGTTCATCGATCCGTCTTACAGCGGGCAGTACAAGTTGGCCGTCGATCCGGACGAGAAGGATGCTTTCGGCAAGGTTCCGACTCTGGGGCTCACCCTGGACGAGGCCGACGGCCTGATGTCGAGGGCCCAGCGGGGCACGCGCGAAGATACACGCTACACTCTGCGCCGGGACCAGCCTTTCGACCGATACTACCAATACACCTCCGTCCAGCGCCCTCCTCAAATCAGGTACCGCGACCTGCAGGAACTGGTCAGAGTCAACATCAGTTTTGAGGAACTGCCCTTCAGGGTCCGCCTGGACCAGTTTCGGCTGAGCGACGAGAAGGTGATCGTCCCGCTGACCGTCGAGGTGGAGAATCGCAACCTGACGTTCCTGGACGAGGATGGACGAATGGTTGCCAACGTTGCGGTCTACGGACTGGTCACGAGCATGACCAACCAGATTGTGACCGAGTTCGAGGACGACTTGGTCAACTCCTTCGCACCGGGAGAGGCGCGGGCCGTGTCCCACGGGCGGTCCGTCTACCAGAAGGTCCTGGTGTTAGACCGGAAGTTGCGCTACAAAGCCGAGATCGTGGTTCGGGACCACGCGAGCGGGAAAACGTCCGTGATCCGTCAGGCCATCATTCCCCGCGACTTTCGGGGAGAGGAACTTTCGGTCAGTTCGCTGGTGCTGGCGGATCTCATCCGTCCTTTCGACGAGATCCCGACCGACGAACAGATGTTCGTCATCGGCGATGTCCTGGTTCGCCCGACCCTGTCCAGGGCGTTTTCGGAGGATCGTCCGATCGGCCTTTATTTCCAGGTCTACAACGCGGCGATCGATTCCTCCTCCCTGCGTCCCGACATGGTGTTCACCTACGAACTGCTTCGGGACGGGGAAACGGTCGCCAGCGTCTCCGATTCGGGCGATTCCATCTATTTCTTTTCCGAGTCCAGGACGGTCGTGATTCGAAGTTTTCCGACCGGCGACCTGCCGCCCGGCGAATATCGGATTCGCATCGCGGTGTACGATCGGATCCGGGATTCCCAGGTTACGCTCTCGGATTCCTTTCGGGTTGAAGGGTAGGGCGCCCGTTCTCCTCCGGGGTCCGCTCACGACCTGGGAGAGATACGTCTCGGCGGAACACCGAGGCCCTTGCGCCGCCGGGATATGAAGGGCGAACCGACGTGGCCTTTTCTCGTCCCCCCCAAAAAAAACTCTTGACAGTCCCTGCTAAGCAGGAGCCTAATTCGATCAACGCACTCAATCGTTAGTCGTCGGTGGCGGGATGGCGGGTCAGCATTCCGGACATGTGTCCGGCTCTGGGCCGCAGTAGGCATGGCCGCTCGCTGAGCGATCAGCGGCTCCGGCGACCTCGAGGGAGGATTCACGGCTCGAGGAGGGAGTGGCATGCAACGCAAGTTAGAGAAAATGCGCTTATCCGCCTCCCTGTCTTTGCTCTTGACCCTATCCTTGCTCATCGTCGGAACGGTCATGGGACAAAGCGGAAGAGGCACGATCAACGGCATCGTTCGGGAC
>CAYRCA010000478.1:0-3960 GCA_964422565.1 uncultured Acidobacteriota bacterium
AAAAGCGTTGATCTCCGCCTCGGCCATTTCCGCCGGATGGCGCATCCGGTGGAAGGATATGAAGCGCCGGACCCAGTGGCAATAAGACTGCTCGGTGCGGCGGCTGTAATGGCGGGAGCGCAACGGCTCGCGCAACCGGGGAAGCAACTTCGGCCGGTATTCGGACTCCGCCTCGGCGCAGCCCCCCGCGAGATGGAGAACGCTCCCCTGGTCGTTACGCGGCTGTCTTTCGACCGCTCGTGTTGTCCACATTCGCCGCGGTCCCCCTTCGGGAAGCGGAAGAACCCCCTGGAATGCCATCGGGCAATTGCCCACAACTATCACGCGCCCAGTCGAAAAATTTGCGAAATTTTTCCTCTCCCCCCTGATAAGTTTTCCGGCCGTTTCGCCAATTTATCCAGCGATAAGACGGGCCGCCGCCGGGAAACCGACGCGAGACCGGTGCTCCAGCCTGCCGTCGCGCCAAGGCTAGCGAAACCCCTTCGCCCGGCAGTTCCACCCGATACGCGCGCGGAGGACGCGGAACAAATGCGGAAGGCGCGGAACCGCGGAACTCGGAAGCGTGGCTGGGGGGACGTCGGAAAATTCGGGTCTCTCGCCGAAGACTTTCGCAGGTTTTTCCTCCCGCGCGTTATGTGGGGTAGGAGGACCGAAATGGAACGAAAGAAGTCGAAACGGAAATGTCGGCCGGGCGGTTCCGAGGGACCTTTGTTCGCCGATCCGACGGTCGATTTTCTGGAGCGGGAGAGGATGCGGACGCGGGCCGCTCAATTGGACGATCTCCACTATTACTCTTTCGGGATCCACGCCGACGGCGTCGGGGCGGAAGCTCGGGTGGAGATCGAGCTGTGCTGGATGTGCGACGCCGCCGACCACGCCGCCGCCGCGCCCCGCATGGCGGAGCTACTGGAACGCTGGCGAGGTCTCGACATGGTGAAGGAAATCGAGGTCGAAGAGCTGGAGGACGCCGACGATCTCGGCGAAACGCGGGGAGAGAACTGGTACTTCGAGTTCACCCGCCCCATGCTGGCCGGCAAACCCTCCTTCCCCCTTCCCGGGGCACGCGGATGACGAGGAGGACGAGGAAGATGGCGCGGATGGCGGGGAACTTGGAACCGCCGAACCCCGAACCGCCCCTGTTGCCACCATTTCCGATCCGATACAATCAATCCCGGAAAAGGCGAATCCCTATCGCCAATCGAAAGGAGTACGTGTCATGAACGCACACAGGATTGCCGTAGCGACGCTGCTGGCGGTCACGATGGCCGCCTGCGGAGTTACGGGCTCGAACGGCCCACAAACGCCTGGAGACCGCCTCGTCGCGGCGATGGAACTCATCCGGGACGGCAAACCGCAGGAGCTGGAAGCTTTTGTCGTCAATGACGACCAGCCCGGGGTCGGCATGTTCTTCGGTGTCTATTCATCCGGCTGGGCCGCTGAGGACGGACTCAACAGGGTCGACATCGTATCCGAGGAAATTGACGGCGACTCCGCGACCGTCGCCGCGAGATTCCACTTCGTCAACGGGAGCACCGAGGAAGTGACCTACCAACTCAAGAAGGAAGACAACGTTTGGAAGATCGTGCTGCCCTGATCCGCCACCAGGGCACCCTGACGCCTGCGTCGCATTTTGCCGATACTCGATTACATTACCAAGCGGAAACCGGACAGATCGAGTACCGCACCAACAAGGGAGTTACCCGCTCCCCGGAATGCTCTGGACTGGATCGCCCGGGTCACCTCGCACGTCCCCGGTCCCCACCAACAAATGGTCTATTGCCGCTATTCCAACGCTTCACGGGGCAAACGACGAAAATCAGTCCGAAACGTTCCCCGACACACCGGACTCGACTCGCCCCAACCCCACTCTCCCGCCCAGCATTACGCCCGGCAACGTTACGCTCGGCAACGCCGCCGCAACCGGGCCCGCCTGCTCAAGAAGATTTACGAGTTGGATCCCCCGTCCCCGCTGCGGAAGCCCCATGGAGATCGTTGCCTCGTTGAGGATTGGGCCGTCATCCGCAAGATCCTCCAGCACTTGAATCTCCGGGAGCGGACGCCGCGCTCTCCTCCCCCCAGGCTCCCGCCTTACAAACCGGAGGCCTTTCCGGCCACGCTCTCTCCCCGGCAAGCGCAACGGTTCAGGGCCTCCACCGACTCCGTCTTCCGGGACGATGTTCCCGTCTGCCGCGCCTGAAGAGCCGCGGCTCTTCAGGCCCTCCCGGTACTCCTACGTCCGCCCTCGACCCCTATTCCGGCTGGTTCACCGACCCAGCCACTCCGAGATCCCCGAACCAGGTCCCGCGGGCTTCCCATCCGCCGGACTCCGCTTGAACCGTTCCACCCAGCCGCTCATTCCAGGAGGACTCCGGTCAAAGTGAACTGATCGTCGAGTCGCTCCCGGCGGTGGAAGCGAGTGGTCACGAGGTGCCCTTTATCCTGGATGCGGCTCGGCCCGCCTACCGCCTGGAGCTCCCTGGGCCCGAACGTTCCCGCTGGACGGCGCCCCTCCCGGTCGGCTTGGCGACGATCGCGCTTTTCTCGGTTCTCCTGCTGTTCCGCCGGGGGGCGGAACTCATCCTTCGGCGGCGATGAGTTCCGGCTCCGGTCGCGCGGGCTCCGCCGAGCGTCCGGACGCCAGCCGTTCGTTGATCGAGGGGGCGAGCAACCGCAGTACGGCGACGGGGAGGGCGCTGGTGAAGGCGTGTCGATCGGCCGCCGAACCCACAACGTAAGCAACAATGGCCCCGAAATAGCGGTCACCAATCTGAAACGCGAAGGTCGCGGTACGGTTCAGGGCCTCGGATTCGATCACCTCGGCCCGTCGATTCACCAGCTTTCTGCGATTGTCTCCGGAGCCGGTCTTTCCTCCCGCGAAGATCGGCCGGCCGTCCGCCGCAAAAGCCCCCGCGATTCTTCGGCCCGTCCCCGATTCCACAGCCTCGACCAGAACGGACCGAAGGCTGCGGGCAACCGCCTCGTGCATCACCCGCGCGCCGGCCTCGGGATTCCGCTCGTACAATGAGTGATAGGGAGTGTTCAAGCCGAAGCCGATCCGGTTAATGGACACCGCCGGTCGCCTGACCCCGTCGTTGAGGATGATCCCCATCAATTCGGCGAGGGCGGCGGGTCGGTCCGATGAAACCCCGATGGCCGTGGCGTAGCTGGGAACGAGTTCGTCGAATGGAAAGCCCAGCCTCCGCCAGTAGGGGGTCATTCTCTCGAAGGCATCCCGTTCGGATTGGATCCGCAGACGAAGGTCTTGGGCGGTCCGGTGCCGGGTGCGGAAGAGCCACGCCGATGAGATCCGCCTCGCCTCGTCACTGCCGGCCAGAATCTCCTCCCAAGAAGCGCGGGCATTCTCGATCAGCCGCCCCGCGCACCAGACCTCAAGGGGGTGCCGTCGCAGGAGGTACGCGTAGTCCGCCAGGTCGAAATCCGGGCGCCCATAGTTCCGAACCAGCCGATCCAGAATCTCGGGAGAGACAGGCGAGTCTTGCTCCTGCAGCCAGGCCGCCAGATCGGCGGCCCCGGCCGCCGGATTCCAGGCGTAGAACAGGAGGGTCAATCCCCGCGCCCTCGAATCGGTTCGGCCCATCAAGAGGCGATCGACCAACTCGCGCGGCGACCCGTCCCGCAAGCGACGGTAAAAGTTGGAAAGGACCTCGACGCTTTCCCGGTCGGCCGCTTCGCGGAGCAGGGCCTCGCGTTGAGGATGGTCGGGCTGTCGAATGAGGCCGTCGGCGTCGTAGGGCAGGCGGGCCCGATGAAAGGCCACCACGTCGCGGATGAGCCGGATGAAGACCAGATTGGTCGACCGAACCGACGCTTCACGCACCGTCATGACGCGACTGTTCTCCCGCGAATCGAAGTTTCGGAAGGAGTGTCGCCCCCCGCCGGTGAAGAACATCTCTCCAGGATGTGCCGAGGAGGTGCGGTCGAGCGCCCTCGCCAGAACGG
>CAYRCA010000479.1:0-3952 GCA_964422565.1 uncultured Acidobacteriota bacterium
CCCCGGGCCGCCTCGAGGCCCCGGTTTCCGGGCGTCAAGGTCGTCCGCCAGTCGCGGCGCGGCGCTGCGGCGGCCCGAAACCGGGGCCTCGAGGCGGCCCGGGGGCGGATCGTCCTGTTCCTCGACGCCGACTGCGTTCCCTCGCCCGACTGGCTCGAGCGGATGACGGAACCGCTTCACGATGACGGGGTGGAGGGTGTCGTCGGCCGCTTCGAGAGCGGGCAGCGGAACTGGGTCGCCCGGTTGATCCAACTGGACCTGGATCGCCGCCACGAGCGGATGGCGAGTTTCGGCCGCATCGATTTCGTAAACACGGCGACCTGCGGCTTTCGACGCGAGGCGCTGGGCGGGAAACCCTTCAACGAAACGTTTGGAAAACTGGAGGATATCGAACTTTCCTTTCGACTGGCCGAAGAGGGGGTCCCCATGCGTTACGTCCCCGAGGCGGTGGTCGAGCATCGTCACCCGGAAAGCCTCCTTCATTACCTGACGCGGCGATTCCTCTACGGGCGCTACGTCCCCGCCCTCTATCGCCGACATTCGACCAAACTGACGTCCGATTCCAGCACTCCCCAGGGACGACGGCTGCAACCGGTCCTGCTGGGTCTGTCCCTCCCCGCGCTGGTGCTCTGGTGGCCGGCGGGGGTCGCTCTGATGGGACTCACTCTCGTCGTCTCGGGACCGGTGATGCTGAGGGCTTTCCGGGATTCTCCGCTCCTGGGAATTCTGTCGCCGCTGTATGTCCTGGGCGGAAACCTGGCCTTCCTGGCCGGATCGGCGATGGGCTTGCTGGGGAGGCTCGAGGGTAACGCGGAAGACGCGGAAAACGTGGAAAACGCGGAAGACGCCGAAGACACGGAAAGGGGGTCCTTGCGGGGAGGGTGAGGGACGTCGATAATGAGCCTTCGTGGCCTTCTTGACTGCTCTTGCGGCCAGCTTGGCGCTGGCCTTTTTTTTGAGGGGGAGCGCGGCGAAGCCGACCCGGTGGGGAGGCGTTGCGGTGCTGATCGCGGTCGTCCTGGCCGTGGCCGTCACCCATGGGTGGGCCGCCTTCTTCACCCTCCGCGCGTTCTGGCTCTCCCTGGGGATCCTCTTCGTCATGGGGGTCTGCGACGACCTCCTCGTTCTGAGCCCCCCGAGCAAGCTGTTCTTCCAGTTGGCGGCCGCCCTGCTGTTCCTTCTTCTAACCTCGCCCACGGCCTGGGCGCCCGAGATTCGAGCCGTCTTTGGTGTGCTGGCGGTTCCGGTCCTGCTCTTCTGGATCGTGGGGATCACGAACTCGCTCAATCTTCTGGACAACATGGACGGGCTGGCCGCCGGGGTGGGCGCTCTGGCGGCGCTCGGATTCGTGTGGCTGGGGTTGGGCGCCGACTGGGTGCTGGTCCCGCTTGCCGGCGCCTTGGCCGGCTTCCTGGTTCTGAATTTTCATCCGGCCCGAATCTATCTCGGCGACGCCGGCAGCCACCTGTTGGGCTTCAGCCTGGCCACGCTCCCCCTGTTCGGACAGCCCGACGGCCAGGCGTGGGTTCCCTTGCTGGTGCTTCTGGCGCCGATTGCGGACACGGGCTTCGTCACCGTGACCCGACTGGCCCGGGGGGTCTCCCCCTTTCAGGGCGGAAGGGACCATCTTTCCCATCGGCTGCGGAGGATGGGAGTGTCGGAAAAAGTCGTCGCGCCGGTCTTCTGCCTCGTCACCCTGCTGCTGACCGCCGCCGCGGCGATCATGATCGGTTGAAGGTTGAAGGTTGAAGGTTGAAGGGGTTCCGGGGTTTCGAGGTGCCGAGGGTAGTGGCTACAATGGCCCGATGGACCGACATTTCATCTTTATGGCCGGGGTCTTCGGCCTTCTCGGCGTCGCGTCGGGCGCCTTCGGCTCGCATATTCTGCGCAACCGCTTGAGCGCCGACCTGTTCGAGGTTTTTGAGATCGCCGTCCGGTACCAGATGTACCATACCCTCTCACTCCTGGCCGTGGGGATTCTGGCGGAACGATTCCCGGGGCCGCTGACGGCCGCTTCGGGCTGGCTGTTCGTCGCCGGGATCCTGGTTTTCAGCGGATCCCTGTACGTTTTGACGTTGACGGGAATCCGGTGGCTGGGGGCGGTGACTCCCCTGGGCGGGACCGCGTTGCTTGCGGGTTGGGCATGTCTGGCCGCCGCGGTTCTGTTCTCCCGGCAACCGGCGGGTTGAGCCGCAGGCGGCAAGTAGAAGGCGGCGGGCAGAGTACCGCCGGCGGCCCGCCGGCGGTTTGTCAGCGGGCAGAGGGCGGAGGCCGGCAGTGAGTAGGGAGCGGAACACGGACGGCCGGCGGTAGCGACACGACCGGTTGCCGCCGGCGGTCTGTTTTCCCGCCGCCTGCTCGCTGCCGCCTGCTTGCGGTGCGTTCGGGCGCGCCCCGCTCGCGGACGCTCACTCGATGCGCTTCTCCAGCTGGGGCTCTCCGGGCGTCAGCTCGGCCAGGTGGCGGTCCAGTTCCGCGCGGATGTCGGCCAGCGCCTCCGGGTACCGACCGGCCACATCGTTCAGCTCCCCCGGGTCCCACGCGAGGTGGTAGAGAAGAGGCGGGTCGTGATGTTCCGCCCCGCCGGGCCCGTACCCGGGTCGGGTGATGAAATGGGCCTTGAAGGGACCCTTCCGGACCGCGAAGACCTGGGTTCCCCGATAGAAGAAGAAGAGGTCGGGAGCTTCGTCGTCCTCCCCCCGCAGCCGCCGGGAGAGGTCGCGGCCGTCGATTATCCGATCCCGCGGTGGAGGCTCTCCCGCCATGGCAAGGAAGGTCGGAAACAGGTCGAGGGTACCGGCCACCGAGCGATCGACGGCGCCCTCCGCAACGCGTCCCGGCCCCCAGGCCAAGGCCGGAACCCGCATTCCCCCCTCCCAAGTGGTCCCCTTCCCGTCGCGCAACAGACCCGCCGATCCCCCGTGTTCGTCGTAAATGAGCCAGGGCCCGTTGTCGCTGGTGAAGAAGACGACGGTGTCCCTCGCCAGCCCCTCCTCCCGAAGCACGTCCAGGATCTGTCCCACCGACCAGTCGATCTCCTCAATAACGTCCCCGTAGAGGCCCCGGGGGCTCGTGCCCAGAAAGGCATCCGAGGCGAAGAGCGGAACGTGAGGCATGGAGTGCGCGAGGTATACGAAGAAGGGGCGACCCCGGTGTTCGCGGACGAAGCGGATCGCCTCCTCCGTGTACCGCCGGGTGATCGTCCTCTGATCGGCCGGGCGCTCGATGATCTCCTCGTTCCGCATGAGCGGGACGTTCCAGTATTCGATCCGAGGATCCCGGAAGATGGCGCGGCCCAACTCCGGATCGGCGGTCCGGTCCATGTCGTTGGAATAGGGGATTCCGAAGTAGTAGTCGAATCCGTGGCGTGTGGGGAGATACTCGGGAAGGTGGCCGAGATGCCACTTGCCGACGGCGGCCGTGGCGTAGCCGGCCTCTTTGAGGGCCCGGGCGATGGTGATCTCGGACGAGGGAAGTCCTCCCGCCGAATCGGGGAAGAGAACCCGCCGGGTGTCGCTGGTCATTCCGCTGCGTATCGGCAGTCTGCCCGTCAAGAGCGCGGCGCGACTCGGGGTACAGACCGAGGCGGCGGAGTAGAAATCGGTAAAGCGTATGCCTTCCCGGGCCATCCGGTCCAGGTGCGGGGTTCGAATCGAGGGATGTCCGTAGACGCCCAGGTCGCCGTATCCCTGGTCGTCGGTGAACACAATGACGAAGTTGGGCGGCCGCTCGGCGTCCGGCACAGTCGGCGGTCGACCACAAGAGAGAATCGTCGTCCAGCCGATCGCCATCAACGTCGCCAGGCACGGAATCCTCAGGTTCCCCTTCATCTTCCCCTCCCCGCCAGTTTCCCTCGCTCCCGGTCTCCGGCGTCGTTCAGAATCCGCCCCAACGCGCCTCGATCGACCGGTTGCGAGCGGGCCGTCGCCGCAACGGTATCGGAAGGTCCGTC
>CAYRCA010000480.1:0-3951 GCA_964422565.1 uncultured Acidobacteriota bacterium
AGTTTTTGGGTGCTGGGTTCTGGGTTTCCCAGCACCGCGACTCCGTTGACCGGGCGCCTTCTCTAGGGGTTTCAGGTTGGCTTGCGGCGGAGTCGCCGCGGAGCGTGGAACCCGGGTGGGGAACCGTCCGGTCCGCCGCCGGGCCTTCCGCGGGGCGAATGAGGGGAATGAGGGGCGAGGGCGATGGACTTGCCCGGCCCTCCCCCTTAAGATGAGCACTTCCCGATAGCCCGAAGGGGAGAGTCGATGAAGATCGAGTTTGCGTTGCTGAGTGTTTCGGACAAGGAGGGTCTGATCGAATTCGCCCGGGCGCTGGCGGAAGGAGGGGTCCGGCTTCTTTCGACGGGAGGCACCGGAAAGGCGTTGGAGGCGGCCGGAATTTCCTATCGGAAGGTTTCGGAACACACTGGGTTTCCGGAAATTCTTGACGGACGGGTCAAGACGCTCCACCCCATGATCCACGGGGGAATCCTGGCTCGTCACGACGATCCCGCTCACTCCGACACACTTCGCCGGCACGATATTCCTCCCATCGGGATGGTTGTCGTCAACCTGTATCCGTTCAGCCGAACGATCCGAAAGGCGGGGGTGACCGTCGACGAAGCGATCGAGAACATCGACATCGGGGGGCCGACCCTGATACGAGCCGCGGCCAAGAACCACGCCCATGTCGCGGTGGTGGTGGACCCCGCCGACTACACCCGAGTGGCGGCCCAGTTGGCGGCAAACCAGGGCGCTCTGCGGGCCGAGACCCGCCGTGAGTTGGCTCGGAAGGCCTTCCACCACACGGCCGCTTACGACGCCGCGATCGCGTCCTATTTCGATCGCCTCGGCGAAGACGGGGAGGGACTGCCGTCCGCAATCAACCTCAGCCTGACGCGGGTGACCAGTCTGCGGTACGGGGAGAACCCGCACCAGCGGGCCGCGTTATACCGACCGCACTTTGAGCCCGCCAGTGGGATCGTCGCCGCCGAGCAGAAACACGGCAAGCAACTCTCCTTCAACAATTATCTCGACCTGCAGGCGGCGTGGGCGCTGGTGCGCGATTTCGGGGACACGGCCTGTGTCATCGTCAAACACACCAATCCGTGCGGAGTTGCCCTGGGGATGTCTCCCCGGGAGGCCTACGAGAAGGCGCTCGCCTGCGACCCGGCGTCGGCCTTCGGCTCCGTCGTCGCCTTCAACCGGGGCATCGACTCGGACGCGGCGGAGGAGGTCGGGAGGCTCTTCGTGGAGGCCGTCGTTGCCCCGCGGTACAGCCCGGAGGCCCTTGAGATCCTTGGCCGCAAGAAGAACATCAGGATTATGGTGATGCCGGAGGAGGCCGCCGCGCGGGATTCGGTGGGGAGTTACGATCTGAAGCGAGTCTCCGGCGGGATTCTGGCGCAGGACCAGGACGCGTACTTCCTCCGGGATTCCGATTTGAAGGTGATGACGCGGCGCGCCCCGACGGAAGACGAGGTTGGGGAACTCCTCTTTGCCTGGGTTGTGTGCAAGCATGTCAAGTCCAACGCCATCGTCTATACGCGGGATCGCGGGACATTGGGAATCGGGGCCGGGCAGATGAGCCGGGTCGACTCGGCCCGCATCGCCGCCGAGAAGGCGCAGAGTTCGCTGCAGGGGGCCGTGATGGCCAGCGACGCCTTTTTCCCGTTTCGGGACGGGCTGGACGCCGCCGCCCGCCACGGGATTCGTGCGGTGATTCAGCCCGGCGGTTCCGTCCGGGACGATGAGGTGATCCGGGCCGCGGACGAGTTCGACATGGCCATGGTTTTCACGGGAATCCGACACTTCCGTCACTGACGACCGATGCTGCTGGTCTTCGATATCGGAAACACCAACATCGTCCTGGGGATTTTCGAGGGTTCCACCCTAACCCGTTCCTGGCGCGTTTCGACCCGCCGGGAACAAACCAGCCACGAGTACGCCGTCTTGTGCCGGAATCTATTCTCGTTGAGCCGAATCCCGGTGGAGGGTATCGAGGCCGCGGTGATCAGTTCGGTGGTGCCGCCCCTCAATGAGGCCTTCGAGCAACTGGCCCGCGAGTTCTTCCTGGTGGCAGCGCACTTCGTGGATCCGGAGCGGCAGGACCTGATGCCCATCCGCTACCACCGCCCGGCCGACGTGGGCGCGGACCGCATCGTCAATGCCATCGCGGCCCGCGAGTTGCACGGGGGGGCCGCGATCATCGTCGATTTTGGAACCGCCACGACCTTCGACGCCGTGTCCGACCGGGGAGAGTACCTGGGGGGGACCATCGCCCCGGGCATCGGGATCTCGGCGGAGGCCCTGTTTCAGAGGGCGGCCCGCCTGCCCCGGATCGAGCTGAGAAAACCGGAGACGGCCATCGGTCGGTCCACTGTGGAGAGCATGCAGGCCGGGATTTTCTACGGCTATGTCGGCTTGGTCGACGGTATTCTCGGGATGATGAAGCGGGAGATGGGACCTTGTCCGGTCATTGCGACGGGAGGCTACGCTCGTCTGATCGCCTCCGGTTTCGAGGGCTTTGACTTCATTGAGGAGGATCTGACGATGCACGGGCTGAGAATCTTCTACGACCGGGTCTTTCGCTGAGGTGCGCGGCCAGGGGGCGAAGGGAGGAATCCCGGGGAGATTCCCGGACGGGCCTTTCCGGATCCGACGCGAGCGCGGAGACGCGGGGAGTCCCGTTTCGGGTGCCGGACCCGTCGGCTCTGCCCAAGTTTGATTTGGGACGGGCGAAGATGAACCCGGACACTTTTGGCTCCATGCTGAGGAACTACTTCAACTACTTCACCGAGATCGAGGAGTACTTCGTCCGCCGGCGGGGCAAGAACCTGATGGTTTCTCCGCTGGACTGGTGTTTGATCGAGCTCTGGAAGGAGAACGAGATTCCCCTGCACGTCGTCCTGCGGGGTATCGACCGAAGTTTTGAGCGGGCCGGAAGCCGGCGGCGGGGCGGCCCCACCACGCTTTACTACTGTCACCCGGCGATCATGGAGGCGTTTCAGGAATACCTGGAGGCGAGGGTCGGCTCCCATGCGTCGCCCGACAGGGAAGCGGAAGCCGAGGCGGAGGACCTGTCGCGGGAGGAAGTCATCGCCTATCTGGAGGGACTGTCGCGGGACCTCGGAGCCAGGACCGAGGAAGCATGTCGGCTCGGCGCCGAGCGACTTGGGGCGCTGGGCTCGGAGTTGCGGCGGGCCGTCGCGTTTCACCCCGCGGATCTGGAGCGGGAGTTGGCGGCGCTGTACTCCTCGCTGGTCTCGGAACTGGCCGGGAGCCTCGATCCGGAAGTTCTGAAGTCGCTCCAGAAGGAAGTCCGTCGTGAACTGACGGCTTACCGCAAGAGGCTCTCCAAAGAAATGTACGAACGCCTGCGGGAAAAGCGGCGGCTGGTGAAACTGGCCGAACATTTCGAGCTGCCCGAGATCAGCCTCCTCAGGCTGGGTGAGGCGATTGACGGGTGAGTGGCCCTGAGCCGCGCGCACAACGCGGTTTTGAGGAGGGTCGGGAGGGGAAGGAGAACCTCGCCGCCGGTCAGACTCAACCGATCGTCCGAACTCCCGGTCCTCCCGCTTGCCCGTGTGTTTCTTGGCTGTGGCGTCACGGTGCCGGGTTCCGGCTGAGGGGGCGTTGACTCCCCGCATAGCCCTCGGCGACGGGAACGAATTTCGCGGCCTCGACGCAGTATCGAGAGAGGGACCAAGTCTCGCCGTCGGTGCGGATGCTGAACACGGCCAAGGGCCCTGCGGTTCATGCCCTTTGTTGTCTCTGTCACCCCCGAAGCTCTAGGAACTCCAGCCGGTTCCCGAACGGACTCAGTGAAGATCCTCTCACAATTCTCCAGCGCCTCTCCCGCCTTGACCGAGCACCCCGCCGCCTCGAGCGAGCTTCTCAGCATGGCCAGGTCGTCCACCGAAATGGCCGGATGCGCCTTCTTCGCGGGCCGAAAAATCCTGCTCCGCTCCG
>CAYRCA010000481.1:0-3947 GCA_964422565.1 uncultured Acidobacteriota bacterium
CGGCCACCAGTCCTGCGAGTCCGTCATCAGCGCGTAGAGGTCCTGCTTGACGGCCCGCAGGTCGAGTTTCTTGAATTCCTCGGCGTAGTTGAAGTCCTCGCCCATCGGATTGGACATCGGCGAGTTCTGGTGGAGGATCTTCAGGTTCAACTGGTTCGGCCACCAGTCGCGGATCGTCTTTCCTCTGCCGGCCAGGTGTGGGGGAGGGCTACCTGTTACCGGGCACTTGCTGGCTTCACTCATGATGGTTTTACTCCTTACTTAACTTCGGGTGAACGGTTACGAAGTTGCTCCAGGTTCTGACTTCTACGCTTAAGAAAACTAGCCTCTCAAACTCCCTGTTCCAGGGGTAGTCCCCGAACTCGGAACTAGAAACCCGGGACCAACTCCCTCACAGAGTTTCCTCCAGACCATCCGCCAAGTCGAGCGCGGCGGCCGAGGACTACCCGGATTGAGAATTCCAGGTTAGTTTCGAGTGTCAGCGGTCATTCTAGACCAGATAATACTGAGTATCAAGTAATACAGCTTGACACAAAACAGGCCTGTCGCCACAATGGAAAGTGTGGAGATGACCAGGTCTTTAGAAGCGCTCCTGGACAAAGCCAGGACATCGGGAATACGCCTCACCCCCCAGCGGATGGAGCTCTTGCGCGCCCTGAGCGAGACGACGAAGCATCCGACGGCCGACGATCTTTACCGTCACGTGAGGCGGATCCTCCCGTCGGTCACTCCGGCAACCATTCATCGAAATCTCCAGGAACTGGTCAAGGCCGGACTGATTGCCACGCTGGAGCGGACCGGAGGCCCGACTCAATACGATCCAACCGTCGACGACCACCACCATTTCGTCTGCCGCCGGTGTGGACGAATCTTCGATGTCCACCTGAGCCACTCTGAATATCGCATCGACCGACAAAGGTCCGAGTTGGGCAACGCGTCGATCGACCGATTCGAGATCCACTTTGACGGAACCTGTAACGACTGTCTTACTCTCCAGTGAGCGGTTGCACCGAGGTCGGGAAGCTGCCTCGGCGGCTGCCCCCGAAGCGAAGCTTCCTTCGGACTGCGGAAGCGCAGCGACAGCGGAGCTTCCGCTTTCCCCCGGCATACCGAAACCAAAAAGCCGGCCACCAATCCGGCAAGGTCCCAAAGCCCAAACGAGCCCCGAGACCCAACGCGCCCGACGTCGAAACCAAACCTCCGACGACCCCCGCGCCTCCCCCAAAGCGGCAGCTTACGCAGCCGCACTCCGAAAGGCCCCGGCAAAATTGAAGACCGTGCCCCCTCCGCTTGGTCTCTCACCCTTGGGGCGGGCAGAACCGAGACCCTTGATCGACTCCGGGACCAGAGGCTGTGTTGACGCACCCTTCTCGTCCCTTGCGCTCATCGCGGTGAAGACTTGACCCAGCACAAGGCGCGAAGAGCGCGAAGGTGGCGTCGCCTGTATCTGATCTCCCCCAACTTCAAGCGGATGCAATCCGTCCCAAGTGATTTTGATCCTCCTTTTCAGGTTTACTTTTCCACCGATCCGTGACTCAATAACGACTCAAGAACGGCGAAGCCGTTTCCATGCTCCCAGACCATTGGGGCGGATATAGAAGACTAGTTCGTTTGCGAGGGTGAAAAGGCACGTGCGGCTGTCGAGACCCGCAGGCAACCGGACCAGCGAGGAAGGGAGCCAGTGGAAGTGCTCCTGGGTGAAGTCGGAGTAGAGCAGCCTCCAGGTCAGCGCTTCCCAGCACGCGAAAGGAGAGGAGCAGTCAGGATGAAGCACTCAGCTATCACAAGACGCAGATTCCTGGGCACGGTTGCCATGGGAGCAGCGGGTTCCGCTGTGGCGCTCAGTCATTCACGCTCAAGTGTGACTTTACGCAGCGGGCCAAACTCCAAGGTCAACGGTGTCCAATTAGGTGTTACCACGTATTCCTATCGATCGATACCACACAGTCTCGAGGAAGTCCTCGATTATGCCTTACAGGCTGGGGTCAATGCCCTGGAAATGCGCCTTGTCCTTGAAGAAGGCCTCGGTATCCCGGAAGGACCGCGGCGAATGCGTCGCGGCGGCCCGGAACTGACTGACGAGGAACGCGCCGAACTCGCTAAAGCCGCTGAGGCTGCTAGAGAGGCTCAGCGTCAGTGGCGGTTGTCTCTGCCGATGGAACGATATGCCGATATCCGCAAGATGTACAACGATGCCGGAGTGAACATTCATATTGCCAAATTTGCACCCTCCGGGTGGTCTGATGAGGAGATTGACTACGCCTATCGAGCGGCCAATACATTGGGCGCATATGGGATCACCGATGAGGCAAGTGAGCAAGCCTGTAAACGACTGGGCGGATTTGCGGAAAAGCATAACAGCCTTGCCATCTTTCATACCCACGGTCAGTTTGCTGAAGAGGGCTTTGACATTGACACGCTGCTGAGCTATTCGCCGGCCAATAGGCTTAATTTAGATGTAGGGCACTATTTTGGATCTACAGGTCTCCATCCTAACGAAGTAATCATCAAATATCATGACCTGATTCCAATGATCCACATGAAGGACAAGACAGGGCCCAATAGTGATCCACCTGATGCTAATCGACCATTCGGACAGGGTGAAACGCCGATCTCCGATGTGCTGCTTCTGCTGAAAAAGGAACAATGGCCCATCGATGTATTCGTTGAGTTGGAATACGAAATCGAGGCGGGTTCGGATCCTGTTAAAGAAGTCGCCAAATGCATTGACTACATGAGGAATATCCTTGAGTGAACTGCGGTGATCAGCTCCTGCCAGCGGCCCTCAAGATTTGCCTGATGGTGCGGCAGACGGTAGTGTCAAAAGTTTTATGAAAACGAGATGAAAGGTTCCTTGCCTTTTCAATCGAGGGATGGAGCCGGGGCGGCCCAGCAAGGAGGTCATATGAAAGGCGACGGAATTTCCAGAAGGCACTTCTTCTTTGGCGTCCTCTTGGCGGGGGCTATACCTGCCGGGGGGTTCGGCAGCGTTCCTTCGCTGAGGACCCTCGGTTATAAGCCGTTGTACGACAGGCTGAATGTGGCTGCAATCGGCTGTGGAGGTCAGGGCGGCGTCATCCTCAACGACGCCGCGCGAACCGAGAGCATCGTTGCGTTGTGCGACGTGGACGAGGCGCGGGCGGCCGACAACTTCAACCGTTTCAGCAAGATTTCGAAGTACAAAGACTTCCGCGTGATGCTGGACAAGGAAGCCAAGAACATCGATGCGTGCACGATCGGAATCCCGGATTTCATGCACGCAACCGTCGCTCTCGCCTGTATGGAACGGGGTAAGCACGTCTACGTCGAAAAGCCGCTGACCAGGACTCCATGGGAGGCGCGTTTACTGCGCGACGCCGCCCTGAAGTACAAGGTTGCGACGCAAATGGGCAACCAGGGGTTCTCCCACGAATGCCACCGTGTCGCTGCTGAGATCGTCTGGTCCGGCGAAATCGGCGAGGTCCGGGAGGCACATGTCGCTACTTCGCCCAGCACGTATCCGACGGAACTGCAACAGTTACCTCCCGAAAAAGACGTCCCCAACACGCTGGATTGGAATCTCTGGCTGGGCAGCGCATCGATGCGCCCGTACAGCGACTGGTACGTGCCGTATAACTGGCGTGGTTTTTATGATTTCGGAACCGGACAGATCGGCAACTGGGCGACGCACACGGCCGGTCCTGTGCATACGGCTCTTCAACTGGGCGCGCCGGTAAGCCTGGAGTGCGTCAGCCAGGTGGGAAAGAGCCCGCACACCTACCCGACTCGGGGCGTGGTACGGCTGGACTTCCCGGCACGGGGACCGATGCCGCCGGTGTCTGTCTACTACCACGAGGCTGTGCGACCATCAGACCCCGAGGCTTTTCGAGTACCCGGGATGGAGAATGAGGTGATTCTGCCTCCCCCCAACAACTTGGCGGACAAGGGCCGGCCGATGCCGGGCGGCA
>CAYRCA010000482.1:0-3947 GCA_964422565.1 uncultured Acidobacteriota bacterium
CGCCCGCCTCGCCGATCAGCGTGACGTTCGCGAGCATGTTCGCGCGGATCGCCGCATTGGGCCGCTCGAGGACGATGCGCGCCCGCACGGTTCGCGTCTCCATGTTGAGTTCCGGATAGACGTGTTGCACGCGGCCGTCGAGCGTCTCGCCGGGCAGCGAGGCAAAGCGCAACTCGGCCGCGGTGCCCTGGGCCACCCAGCCGGCCTGCGACTCGGGTACCTCCGCGATGACCCAGAGACTGCCGAGCTCGGTAATGGTCATCACCGTCATGTCGGGCGTCACCATCGCGCCCTCGCGAATGGCGAGTTCCGTGACGACACCGGCCACCGGCGCATGGAACGTCACGCGTCCAGACGCGCGGCCGGCCGTCGCGAGGCGCAGCACCGTGCCGGAATCGAGCCCGAGGGCACGCAGCCGGTCGCGCGAGGCGGCGACGAGGTCGTCATTGCCGATCCGGATCGCCTTGTCGCTGGCGATGACTTCGGCGAAGGGCTTCCCTTTCGCCCGGGCCGGCCGTCGGGCGCCCGTCGGGGTCCCCCCGGACCAAGCCGCCAGACCCTCTTGGACCATCTCCGCCAGTTTCTCCAGGTTCCGGTCCTGCCGCGCGGGAACCAGGTAGGCGACCAGCTTTCCGCGCCGGGTCACGCCAATCCGCTCTCCCCTCTCGACGTGCTCGAGATACCGGCTGAGCTGGTTCTTGAGGTCCCGAATCCCCACCTTGGACATCGCCACATCATACCGTCCGGTAGCCACATGGCTTCCCGTCGCCGACTCGACCTGTAGGGGCGGAGCCAGCCGGGCGACCACCTCTCCCCCGCCGAGTGATCTCCACCTCTTCACCGCGGGCAACGTCGTTCTTCGCGCTCTTGGCGCTCTTCGCGGTAAGCACTTTCACCGCCAAGCGCGCCAAGGACGCAAAGGCGGGATCTTTCTTCAGGATTCTCGCTGGAGGTTTTCGAAGTTCTCGGCAAACCAGGTCGGTTTGGAGTGGATTCTTCGGGCCCCTCTGGTCCCGCTCTTCAAGAACAAAAAAAGACATCTTCGCGCTCTTGGCGCTCTTTGCGGTAAAACCCCACCCCTTTTCGCACATTTGACGGCTCGTGCGTTAGTTCAAGATGAAATGAACAGACAAGAACTCGAAAGAATTGCCACTCAGATTGTCGACTCAGCCATCAAGGTTCACAAGGCCTTGGGACCCGGCCTGTTGGAATCGACCTACCAGTGCTGTCTCGCGTTTGAACTTGTCAGGAGAGGACTGAAGGTCGACTTCGAGAAACCCCTGCCTGTCGTTTACGAGGGTTTTCGACTGGACGCCGGGTATCGGATCGACCTCTTCATCGAGGATGAGATCATCATCGAGAACAAGGCGGTTACGAGTCTCCTGCCGGTTCACGAAGCCCAGATGCTGACTTACCTCAAACTCTCCGGCCGTAGACTCGGCTTTCTGATCAACTGGAACGTCCCTCGTCTCAGGCAGGGGCTCCAGCGGATGGTCCTCGGCCTGAGAGCGTGAGGGAATACTCTCTTCTTCACCGCCAAGGGCGCTACGAGCGCGAAGGTGGCAGGCTTCTTGGGGCTCCTCACCAGCTCGATGCTCCGGAATCCTCTTTAAAACCCCAGCGCACCGTTGTTGGGTGACTGCTGGGGATGATCCGCCAACAGGTGACGGAGAACGCTGAACCGCCGGGCCGGCGACGTGTCAGCATAATCCCCCTGGACTGCGGAAGCTTAGCGACAGCACGGCGTCCCAGGGTCAGGCGCCAAGGAAGATGGCCACTCTTCAAGCCTATCTTCGCGCTCTTTGCGCTCTTCGCGGTGGAAACTTTCACCGCCAAGGGCGCCAAGGACGCAAAGGGAGGATCTTTCTTCAGGATCGACCCCCCGAGCCAAGTCGTTCCACCTGCCGCGGACGCTGGCTTTCCTGTAGACTGAAGACGGACCGAAGGATCGTCGCCATGAGGAGTCTGGATCAAGTCCGATTGACCGAGAGCCAGCGGCAAGCACTCGCCGAGCTTCACCGGCAACTGCTCGGATCGTTTGGCGCTGAATCCGTTTGCCTTTACGGTTCGGTGGTTCGCGGCGAAGCCGACAATGAATCGGACACCGACTTGCTGGTGATTACCAAGCGGCCGCTCGACCGACCCGCCCGTCGCCGGATCACCGACCTGGTATTCGAGGTGAACCTTCGATACGGCACCAATTTCAGCGCGCTCGTGATCGATCGAGCCGCGTGGGATAAGGGACCGGTCTCGGTTCTGCCGCTCAAGGAGGAGATCCTGCGGGAAGGCGTCACCCTGTGAGTTCCGCCGGACAACGCGCCGAGGTCGTCCGTTACTGGTGGGAGAAGGCCGAGGAGAGCCTCCGCTCGGGCGAGCGCGAGTTGAGGGCGGACGCGCTTTCGTTTGCCGTGAACTGAATCTATTACAGCGCCTTCTACGCCGTAAGCGCCGCCCTGCTTGATCGACAAACCTCCTTCAGAAAACATTCCGGAGTGCGGGGCTCTTTTCATCGAGAGTTCGTCAAAACCGGCTTTCTCGACCCCCGGTGGGGCAAGTTCTACGACCGGCTCTTCGAGGATCGCCAGGAGGGCGATTACCTTGCACTGGTCGAATTCGAGCGTGATTACGTGGCGGGTCAACTCGCCGAGTGTCGGGAATTCCCGTCCTGTCTCCGCGCCTCTGTTGCGGGCGGGGGCGCACGGAAGGAGCGTCGTCCGCCACCATGTCGGGGGGGCCTATGCCTCCCGCATCCACGCCGGAATGTCTCGTTCCTGGTGAAGGACACGCCAGACGTCGACGTGAGTGCCCCGTTCGAGATAAAAGAGGAGGTATGGAAAGCCGTGAAGCGGCCAGGAACGCAGTCCCGGCAAGTTCAACTCGAGACCGTAGCGAGGAGAGCCCGCAGTTGGAAAGCGGGCGATTTGCGCGAAGGCGGTTTCCAGAGCGTCGATCAGGCCGGATGCCGCCCGTTCGGCTCCTTGACTCAGGTAATAGTCAACGGCCTCCTCGACATCCTTGGCGGCCTTTTCACGCAGGACTACGCGTCGGGACTTCATGCACGAGCATGTTTCCGGACGCGACGGCGAAGCCCGTCGAAGTAGCTGGCGTCCGCTAATCCCGCGGGAGCGGAACCCGCACCCTCCAGTAGCAGGTTTCGCAGGAGGCTGCGATCCCGCTCCTTCCGGATCAACTCACGCACGTACTCGCTGACGCTGCCGAACCCACGCTGAGCGACCTGCTCGTCCACGAAGTCCTTCAGCGAGTCGGGCAGCGAGACATTCATGGTGCTCATCAGGTCAAAAGTAGATGTCTTGGCAATTTTTGTCAAGTCGCTGGTTGCCTCGCTGGTTGCCTTAAGCGAAGTTGATGTTGGTTCGAAGCCGTTTTGAAAAGCGTACTCGATGACTTGCGCATCCTCGGCCGAGGGATCCAGAACCTCTCGCAGGAGAACGACTTGATGTCCGAGTTGAACCAGGGAATAGGAAACGTCGATGGGGACGTCCTGGTCCAGAAGAAACCTCATGGCTCGGAGGCCATCTGGCGTGCGATCAGGAGATCGATTTCGCCGCGGTGGTCCTCGTAGTAAGCCAGGCACTCATAAACCTGAGCCTTGGTGATGTCCGGGAAGCAGTTGGAGATGATGGAATCCACGTTCTCTCCGTTCTGCAGAAGCCCAACGACATCATGAACCCCAATGCGGGTCCCCTCAATCACCGCTTCGCCGCTCCGGACATTCGGCAGCCTTGTGATGTAGCGATACTGTTGAGAGGTTCGATTCACAGTATCCTTCATGTTATGAGAAATCCGAGGTGAAGGGGCATCCTGTCCGTGACCGTGCGTTTCGGCGCCGAACGCCGGGTGTCGCGGCCGGGCGGGACGGGATGGCGGCGCTTCCGCGGTCACCGGCGGGGACGCCTTAGGATGGCCCGCAACGTTCCTTCCGGTAT
>CAYRCA010000483.1:0-3944 GCA_964422565.1 uncultured Acidobacteriota bacterium
CGGAGGGGTCGCCTCCAACGTGATGACCTTCCTGGCCAAGGGGAACGTCGCCCTCTCGGTGACCATGACCTCCTGCTCGACTCTGGCCGCGCCTCTGATGACGCCGCTGATGACCGGCCTCCTTGCGGGCGCCTATGTTGAGGTGCGGTTCGTGGAGATAATGCTGGCCATCATCAACATGATCATCGTACCCATCGTCGCGGGATTGGCGGTCAACGCCCTTCTCGTCCGTCTGAGCCGCGCCCGGCCCGGACTGGCGATGGTCTCCCGGTCGATTATGCGGGGGTTGCCTTACGTCTCCATGTTCTCCATCTGCCTCATCATCGCCATCATCACATCCCTCTCCCGCGACGCGCTTCTGGCCGGGGGTTTCGTGGCGGCCGTCATCGCGGCGGTCGTGATCCACAACTCCACCGGCTATGTCCTGGGCTACTGGGGCGCCCGCGCTCTGCGGTTGAGCGAGATCGATTCGAGAACCGTGGCCATCGAGGTGGGCCTGCAGAACGGCGGGATGGCCTCGGGACTCGCGATCGGAGTGCTGAGGAGCGATCTGGCGGCCATTCCGCCCGCGGTCTTCGGCCCGTGGATGAACATGTCGGGCGCGATGCTGGCGTCCTGGTGGTCCGGTCGGCCTCCGCGGACTTGACGCACCAAGCGACTCCCTCACGCTTTCCGCCCCGCCGCCTACGGACCGATGCGCGAATCCCCCCGCTGCGCCCGAAAGGGTGGGGCGACCCGTCGTCGCGCTCAGTCTTTGACGCGCCCTTCAGCCCCTATTTGACGCGACGCAGTTGGCCGCGTCGCCTTTTCTCCGCCAGTAGCTCGTTGCAGGCTTCAATCTCCTCGAGAACCTCGCGTCGGCGCTGGTCAACCCATCGAGCGTCCGATTCAAGCCTTTCGAGCTCGGACTCCAGGATGAGAAGCCTCAACTCAATAGGCAGGAGTTCCTCTAAGGGGGGCTCTTTGCCGGTGTCACTCATGGCTGCGGCTTTCCGGCATAATACCCCTTCCGATGGCTGACGTTCAAGCCGCGCCCGCCCACCCTGACCTCGATCTCGCGAAAGGAACCGTCCCGGGCGGGGTTCGATGAGACATAGCCGACGCTGTACTGGTTCTTGATGGCGGCGTTGATCCGGGCAAAAGCGTCCTCCAGATCGTCGAGCCGGGCTCGGGAGTTGAAAAAGAGCCCGCCCGTCTCGCGGGAAAATTGCCGGAGTTTCCTGAAGTCGGCCCGAAAGCGACTGCTGCGAACCCCGACTCCGAAGATCATGACGTCATGAGCCTGGGCGACTTGGATGGCGTCCTGGTCCTTGAGCACACTCTGCGTGTCGTCGCCGTCGGAAAGCACGACCATGATCCGCCGTCCCACCTCATGCCTCAACACGTCGTCCGCGGCAACGTAAACGGCATCGTACAGCTTGGTGGCGCCACCGGCCCGGATGCCCCGGATAGAGCTGTGCAGCAACTCCAAGTCGTAGGTGAAGTCCTGCACCAGGGTAATCTCGCTGTCGAACTGGATAACCGCCGCCATATCCCTCTCGGGACGCAGGGTCGACTCCAGAAAGGCCTTGGCGGCCCGCTGCTGAAACATCAGCATATCCTTGACGCTTCCACTCGTGTCGATAAGAAGGACGATGTTCAGGGGCTGCGCATCGTCATCCGACTCCTCGGCGAAGTAGTGGATCTCCTGCCGCACGCCGTTCTCGAATACTTCGAAGTCGTCGCGGCCCAAACCCTGCACGTACTGATCGCCCCGACTGACGGTGCAGAGGACATTGACCATCTCCACGGCGGCGCGGAAGATGGCCGATTCGTCCTCGTCCTGGTTTGCGGCCGGTGAGAGTGTGACGAAACTCAATGCCAACACCAGACCGAAAGCCGCAACAAGCCGCAAGGTCATGCGTCTCCGATCAGGCCGCCGCCGCGCACTTCTGCGACGCGAGAAACGTGTAGAGGGCGGCGACGGCTAGGTAGATCAAGTCGATGTACGAGATAGTCACTGTTGTCATTCTAACAGCCAGATCGATGGCGATGGCGGGGACCAGGCTGTGGACGGCGATGGTGAGGGAGTGTGGAAAGGTCAGGCGAGCCCCGTGGGTGAGGCCCACAATATAGGCGAGAGGGGACAAGATCAGCGCGGTCAGGGCCTTGGCGGCGAGTGTGTAGACCAGCAGCAGGGAATAGGCGCCGGGGAAATAAACCAGCTTCAGGAAGCCGGCGTACTTGGGCAGGTCGCCGGGACGGAAGTCGACCGTGCCGAAATCACTCCAGGGGTAACTGCTCGTCCGGCCTTCGAACCGCACGAAGAGTCGCTCCTCCGCGAGGAGAAAGGCCGGTTCCTCCAACCCCGCCGGGTCCGGATAGGCGCCGGTGGTGTCGAAGACAAAGGTGAGGGGTTGCCCGTTCTCATACTTCGCCAGAAAGGGCTGTTCGACGGCCGTCAAAAGCCGGCCCTCTCGAATTTCGAAGGCGGGGATATTCGTCTCGGCCCAAGCGAAGAACTGGTCCGCCTCGGGAAACCATTTCCAAGCGTACAACAGGGTCAGGACGATCGAGACCAGAGCGGACAGAAGCAGCAGGAACCGCAGTGTACCCGAAAGGGGTCGGCGAAAGATTCTCGGGTAGAATTCGAAGTCCGTGACGGACAGGTATAACTCGGCGTAGAAGGCTCGGAGCATCGCTCAGGCTGAGGGCGCGTAATAGAGAATGCGACTGCAGTTCTCGCACAGGATGATATCCCGGTTTCCTCTGAGCTCCGCCAACAACTGGGGCCGTTGTCGCACATGACAAGCCTCACAGCATTGGTCCACCACCGCCGCCAGCGCCACACCGCTGCGCGCGGCGGCAATCCGGTGGTAGCGCTCCACAAGATCTCGCGGCAACTCTCCCTCGAGGGCCGCCATCTCGGCCGACAAACCGGACAGTCGGTCCCGGGAGCTGTCGAGAAAGGACTCGAGCTCGGCCTTCCGCCCCAGGATCTCCCGACCCCGCTCCTCGAGGCGGCGCCGCGCATCCGCCAGCTTCCGCTCCAGCTCCTCCGCCGTCATCATCTGCTCAAGGATCAGGTCCTCGTTGGCAACGATCTGCCCCTCGACATAGGCGATCTCGTGCAGCATCGCCTGATACTCCGTGTTGGTCTTGACCTCCATGAGGCGGTCCTTATAGTGGGCCAGCTTCGCTCTCAGTGAATCGACCTCTCCCTCCAGGCGACGCCGATCCCTGCCCGAATCCTCAATCGACTCCTCGGCCGACCTCACCTCCTGGGAATCCGACTCCATCTGTTCGTCCAGACGGTCCAACTCCCCGGGGGCCGCATCCACTCTGGCCTGCAGCGCGGAGATTTGGGAATGGAGTTCCTGCAGGCGGATGAGTTGTGCCAGCGTACCCGTGTTACCGACTTGTTCCATCAGTTCTCAGTCCGAACGAAACACCGGCGCGGAGGCGTCCGCCGCCCAAGTGAGCCGGTACCCCTCAACCCAACACCAGCACCGAATTTTGGTGGGCCCAGTAGGACTTGAACCTACGACCGCCTGATTATGAGTCAGATGCTCTAACCGACTGAGCTATGGGCCCAAAAATAAAAAGAGGGGTGATCGATCACCCCTCTTTTTCTCTAGATCGCGCCGCCTTCCTTTCCGTTCGCTTCCAGGAAGGCTTTGAGCTTCTTACTGCGGGACGGGTGACGCAGTTTGCGCAATGCCTTTGCCTCAATCTGCCGAATTCGTTCCCGTGTGACGGAAAAGCGCTGACCCACTTCCTCCAGGGTATGCTCGCTGCCGTCTCCAATGCCGAACCGCATCCGTATAACCTGCTCCTCCCGCGGAGTCAAGCTTTGGAGCACGGCCGCGGTCTGCTCCTTCAGGTTGATGTTGATCACCGACTCGGACGGAGAGACCACGCCGCGATCCTCGATGAAGTCGCCGAGATGACTGTCTTCCTCCTCC
>CAYRCA010000484.1:0-3938 GCA_964422565.1 uncultured Acidobacteriota bacterium
TGTCGACGGCGCCCCGGCCCCAGACCCGACCGCCGTCCAGCCGGCCGGAATAGGGGGGAGACGGCCAGGCGCCGGGATCCCCGGGGTCGACATGGTCCAGATGGGTGTTCAGCATCAGGGAAGGCTCCCGGGCCTCCCCGCGAACCAGGCCGATCACGTTGCCCGCCTCGTCCGTTCGAACCTCGTCGTAGCCGAGACGCCGCATCTCCTCGACCACCAGGTCGGCCACCGCCCCCTCCTCGCCGGGGAGGCTGGGAGTGCGGATCAAACGGCGAAGAAAGTCGACGCAGTCGCGGATCATCGGCGCACCTCTTTCGACTCAGCCTTCCACCTTGTCCTTCAGGACGCGCTTCAACACCTTGCCCAAGGCGCTCTTCGGGAGCGTCTCCACGAACTCGATCTGCTTGGGAATCTTGAACTTGGAGAGTCGGTCGCGGCAGAACTCGAGCACCTCGGCCTTGGTGAGCTCCTGCCCCTTCTCCACGACGATATAGGCCCGGACGGCCTCGTCCCGGACCTTGCTCGGGACCCCAATGACGGCGGCCTCGACCACCTTGGGGTGCTGGTGAAGAACCTCCTCCACCTCCCTCGGGTAGACGTTCATGCCGGCGCTGATGATCACATCCTTCTTGCGGTCTACTATTTGGAAAAAGCCCTCCTCGTCCATAAGCGCCATATCCCCCGTGAAGAGCCAGCCGTCTTTCAGGACATTGGCCGTTTCATCCGCCTTGTTCCAATACCCCTTCATAACCTGGGGCCCGGCGATGGCCAACTCCCCCACTTCGCCGGGAGGCAGAGCCTGCCGCGTGTCCAGGTCGACCACCCGGGCGTCCGTGTCCGGGATGGGAATGCCGATGGTGCCGTTCTTTCGATGGCCGAATATGGGATTGACCAGAGCCACGGGAGAAGTCTCCGTCAGACCGTAGCCCTCGACCAGGCGTCCGCCGGTCCTCTCCTCGAAGCGCGCCTGGACATCCGCCGGCAGGGCGGCCCCACCGCTGACGCAGAGCTTGATGGTCGACACGTCCGCCGGGGTCAATTGGGGCGATCGGCTGATGGCGTTGTACATGGACGGGACGGCGCAGAAGATGGTGGGACGATGCTTCTTGATCCGCTTGGCCACGTCGGGCAGATCGAACCGGGGCAGCAACAGCATGGCCGCCTTGGCGGCCACCGCCAGGTGCAGACCGGTGGTCATTCCGTAACTGTGGAAGAAGGGGAGGACGCACAGAATCACCTCCTCCTTCTCCCGCAGGCTGATCAGCCAGGAACGCGTCTGCAGCACGTTCACCACCACGTTGCGATGGGTCAACTCCGCCCCTTTCGAGAGGCCCGTCGTGCCGCCCGTGTACAGAAGCATGGCCGTCTCGTCGGGCTTGACGTGAACCCCGGAGTCGCGGGGGTACTTGCGTTTCATGAAGTCGGAATACCGGTGAACCCCGGAGGGCTCGTCGGTCGACAACTCGGAACGATTCTTCAATCCGTAGAGGAAGGAGAGCGGAAAGGGCAGAAAATCCTTGATCGACATGACGATGACCCGTTTCACCCCGGTCCGGGGCCGGGCCTTGGCCAGCGTTCCGTAAAGGGGCTCCACGGTGACGACCGTCTCCGCACCCGCGTCGTTCAGCTGGTGCTCCAATTCCCGCTCGACGTAGAGCGGGTTGACGGGCACCAGAATTCCGCCGAGGCGGGCCACGGCGAAATGCGCCACCGGATATCCCGGCAGGTTCGGGAGGAGGAGAGCCACCCGGTCGCCCTTTCGAACTCCGAGCGCCGCCAGTCCATCGGAAAAACGCTCCACCATTTCGCCCAGCCGCGCGTAGGTCACCCGGGCGCCGAAAAAGAGGGTCGCCGTCCCTCGGGGATGCTCCTCAACCGCCTGCTGAAGGAGCTGGTACAGGTTGATTTCGGGATACTGCTGGGTGACCGGCACGTTTTCGTCGTAGAACTGGTGCCAGGGCCGCTTCACGACATCGGTTCCTTCCATGCTTCTCTCCTGTCCTGGGGCTCTCGCCATCCGTCCCGGGCCGGCTCGAAAGGGATGAGGACTGCCGTATACTACCGGCGGACGTTCTCTATGCCCATTCTAGTCATTTCCGGGCTTCTTGGAGTGGTGTTCGCCTTCCTGGGTTTGCTGATCGGCCTGATTCTAGTTGCTTTCGGCGTCCGTGGCCACACCCGCCGGACGATACGTATCACGGTCGCCTGTTACGCCGCCGCCGTTCCCCTCACCCTCTTCGTCGCGCTACCCCTGCTCTCTTCCTATCTGGTCGCCAACGCCTCGACCCGTCCTCAGGACCGGGCGCTGCGGACCGACCCGAGTGAGTTCGGTCGATCCTTCCGGCCGGTGGAGTTTCCCGCCCGGGACGGAGCCCGGCTGAGCGGCTGGTATCTCGAGGGAGACGCCTCGAGACCTCTGATTCTATTCACCCACGGGCTGTTCCGCGACCGCCGCGAGGTAGTGGAGCGGGTCTCCCGGCTCAACCGGCTCGGCTACCCCTCCCTGGTCTTCGACCTGCGCGGTCACGGCGCCAGCGAGCGGCGGACCGTCAGCCTCGGCTTCACCGAGCGACTGGACGTTCTGGGGGCGCGCGATTTCGCCCGCGGGAGGCTGAACCATCGCCGCGTCGTCCTGGGGGGAGTCTCCATGGGTGCGGCGGCCGCCTTCCTGGCGGCGGCCGAGGCCCCGGAGGAAGTCGCGGGGCTGATCGCCGACAGTCCCTTCCCGTCCCTCGACGACACCATCCGCCGCCACGTCCGCCTTCTCCTGGGACTGCCGGGTTTTCCCTTCGACCGGCTCTTCGTCTGGAACCTGACCCGCATGGGCGGCTTTTCCCCCGAGGACCTCGATATTCTCGCGGCCGCCCGGTCCCTCGATTCCCTTCCCGTCCTCCTCATTTATGGACGGGAGGACCGCCGAATGCCTCCCGCGGTGGCGGAGGCGATCCACGCCGCCATCCCCAGCCCGGAGAAGGAGCTGCTGCTGGTCCCGGCGGCCGATCACGGCGCCGCCTTCCGCGTGGACCCGGAGGGCTACATCGAGGCGATCGTAAGGCTCTGCGGCGCGATCGACCAGGTGACGCGAGTGGGGAAGTGATGGGCAATCGGCCTTGGACGGGGAATCCGGGTGGGGCCGACGCGGAGCGAAGCACCGGTCGACACCGCCCGACATCCGCCGGCCCGCGATCAGAGCAGGCTGTCCCGTAGGACCACGGCCGGGTGAACCGCCGTCCGCCCCGTGAAATGCTTGACCTGGGACCGGCAGGAGAAGCCCGAAACCACCAGGGCGGTCGCCTCGTCGGCCCCCCGGACCTCGGGCAGCAGGTGCCGCGCGCCGATCTTCTCCGAGAGATCGTAGTGCTCCTTTTCGTACCCGAAGGCGCCGGCCATGCCGCAGCAGCCGGCGGGAACCTCCTCGACGCGCGACTCCGCCAGCTTCCGCAGGAGCCGCAACGTGGGATCGGAGCCGATGAGGGCCTTCTGCTGGCAGTGTCCGTGGAACAGGATCCGCGCCGGTCCCGGACCGACGATCCCGTCCAGCCCGGCGCTGTTCTCGGGCAGCAGGAGGAACTGCTCCAGCGAGAGGATACGGTCGGTGACCTTCCTGGTGCGCTCGGGATCCTCGACCAAGTCGGGGAAATCGTCCTTGAGGGTCGCATAGCAACTGGGCTCCAGCACCAGGATCGGCCCCTCGAAGTCCTCCAGGTACCGCACCAGGGCGGCCCCCTCCCGCCGGGCCCTCCCGAGCAGCCCCGACGAAATCAAGGGTCGGCCGCAGCAGTGATGGTGGGCGAGCCGGACGTGGAAACCCAGGGCCTCCAGGACTTGGATCGCGGCCACGCCGATCTCCGGCTCATAGAAATTGGTAAAGGTGTCCGCCATCAGCGTAACCGCGGGCCGGCCGCCGGCGGCGCCGTCGGCTCGATGCCGCCGACTCA
>CAYRCA010000485.1:0-3936 GCA_964422565.1 uncultured Acidobacteriota bacterium
GATCCCCTGGCGCGCACCGCGTCGCCGTCGGCGCCGCGGACCCCGGCGATCAGATTGCTCCTCAATATCGCCCTGGAACCGTCGAGAAAGACGGCCTGACCGTCTTCCTCCGTACCCAGGTCGATCAAGCGGTTGTCGAAGAGGCCCACCGAATCGGAGTTGGTCGCCCGGACGCCTGGGCCGGGGCGGGCGGCGTCCGGTTTCCCGGCGATCAGGTTTCCCTGGAGCAGGGCCTGGCCGGCGTTGACATTGACGGCGCCTCCTCCTCCGCCGGTCACCTGGTTGCCGAACAGGTGGACCCTGCTGCTCTCCAGGAGAATGGCGTTGGCGCCGGCGGAGTCGCCGCTCGCCTCGATGACGCAATCGCGGATCACCCCGCTGGCGCTACTGAAATGGATCCCCCGCAAGCCTCCACGGACGCGCAGTCCCTCGATCGTAACCCGCTCCAGCTCCCTGACCAGCAGCACCGCCGACTCTCCGGCCACGTGATTTCCTTCGAGGATCGGTGTCTGTCCCGGTCGGGCCCGAATCGTAAGGCCGTGAAGGTGGTCTCCGTCCTGGTTGGTCTCGAGGATGATCTCGACGGGGTAGGTCTCGCTGTCGGCGATCTCGACAACGTTTCCAGGCCGGGCGACCCGGATGGCCGCCTCGATGCTCGTGAACTCGTGGGCGCCGCTCCGGGAGACGGTCAGCACCCGGTGCGGATCGGCCACGATGAGTTGGTGCCAGACGGGCGCCGTCAGGAGGGGCCCGCCCATGTCGTCCCCGATAATCAGGAAGCCCTCGTGGGGACCCCCGGCCAGGGGCGCCGAGTAGACGGCCGTGACTCGAACCGTCTCCTCCTCACCAGGCGCCAACGTCAGCTGGGACGGATCGATCTCGATTCGAACCGAGGGGTTCTCCACCGTCGTCTCGTACGCGAGCGCGTAGCTTCGGGGCTGGGCATCGAGGTTGGTCAGCGTCACCTCCCGAAAGTGCGGCTCATCGGGAAAGCGGCTCCCGACATGGGTCCCAAGGCTGACGCCGACGGGGTCGACCATGGCCGTGACCTGGGCCGCTCGGCTCAGGTCCAGGCGCCCGTTGCCCATCTCGTTGACCCGGGCGGGCTGTCCGTTCTCGGCGGACGTCTTCAGGGCGGTGGAGACCAAGGCCGACTTGATGGCCCGGGGTGTCCAGTCGGGGTGGAGCTGCTTGAGCAGGGCCGCCGCCCCGGCGACCATGGGGGTGGCGAAACTGGTTCCGCTGACGTTGACGACGAACTCGTCGCCGGAGTGCGACGCCGTGTAGACCCCGCTGCCGACGGCCACCAGATCCGGCTTGATGGACCCGTCGGTGCCGGGTCCCCGGCCGCTGAAGGATCCGACGATGTCCCCGGCGGCCGGGAAAGCGGAAACGTCGGTATGCCGTCGGAACGTGACGGTGACCTGGGGATTCTGGAGGTCCAGATAGAAGGTCCGCAGTTCTTCGCCGTCCCGGCGGGTGATCAGCACTGCGGGGCCGGGGGGTGTTCGTTCAAACCCCATCGTGAACGGCGGCCCGTCTACGTTGTCGTAGACCACCATGGCCAGGGCCCCGGCGGCGAAGACGTGGTCGGCCTTTTCCTGAAAGAAGCAACCGCCGCGGCGCACCAGAGCGACCCGGTCGTTCAGGGAGTTCGGCGGCGGCGGAGCGCCGGGTTCCGGGGGGTCGACGCAAGCCGTCTCGAGAACGCCGGCGTCCGTCAGTTCCACCGGCAGAATGGGCCAAGGCCCCACCGGATTCGAAATGCTAACCCCATCTCCGCGAACGTACGGGATCAGAACGCTCGGAGCCGGCGGCTCCGAATGGATCTCGACACCCGAAAGAAAGGCGCGGCTGTGGGAGACGGCTCCCACCGTGATGGCGTCGGGACTGGTCCCCGGGGAGGTTACGGTCGCCGCCTCGGGTCCCCGGTTACCCGCCGCCACAACAACGACGATTCCGGCGGCGACGGCGTTCGCGATGGCCATCTGTTCCGGGTCGTTGACGGGATGACGGCGCGAGCCGCCGAGGCTCAGGTTGATGACGTCCATCCCGTCCCGCGCCGCGGCGTCGATGGCGGCGATGACCGCGGCGGAGGTGGTGAAAGCCTGCCGGCCGAAGATCTTGTAGTTGCCCAGATGGGCCATGGGCGCGATGCCCTGGACCGTTCCCAGAGGTGCCGGGACGCGCCGGCCGGCGGCCGCCGCGGCCACGCGGGATCCATGGCCGAGCTGATCCACAGGCGTCAGGTCCACCGATGAGGGGTTCTGAGTGAACTCCTGATGGAATGACCTGGCGACGATCACTTTATGGTTCGTGTAGTGGGTCTGACCCATGGGAAACCCCTGGGGAGGGGGCGTCATATCGTCCCCGCTGAACATGGGGTGGCCAAGGTTAACCCCCGAGTCAATGATGCCGATCTTGACGCCCTTTCCCGCGTGATCGATTCCGCCCACCGCGTCCCAGAGGGCTTCCGCCTGGACGACTTGGGCGGCGTGATCCAGCAGGGGCACCCGGAGCTCGCTAGGTCGAACCGCAAGCACGTCGGGATCCCGCCTCAGCCTCTCGACCACCTCGGGGTCGGCGCGGACGAAGAGGGCGTTGACGAGAAACGTGCAGCGGCCCACGATCTCGAAGCGCGACCGGACAGGCGGAGCGAAGCGGGTGGTCTCGCGTGCGACGCGGGCGACGAGCGACTCCTGGGAATCGCCGAGGACCTCGGTTCGCCGCTGAATGGAGGGGTCGCGTCGGAGGGCCCGCCGGGTCTGGGCACCCTCCCACCCGCGGTCGGCGAGCAGCTCCTCCACGACCGATGGCCCCCGCAGCAGGACGATGAACAGATCGTCCGTCGGCTGGGAGTCGGTCGGCTGCGCCCGGACGGTCACCGAGAGGACGGCGAATAGGAAGAAAGCGAGCCAGATCACCCGAGGCCCCGGGGTCCGGGGACGGGGTTTTGAGTTGATTGTGCGCCCCTGTTCCGACGTGATCGGCAAATCATCCTCCGGAGATCGGGTCCGGCGAACCCATTGTAATGGAAACCACCGGCTGGGGACGGGGGAATCGGCGGCCTCCGGATGGTCTCGGCGGCGCCAAGGCCCGGCCCTCACTCCTACTCCTCGCTCCTCGCTCCTCACCCCGGAGCTTCCTCCTCCAGCGCATCGCGGACGATCCGGTCGAGTTGGGCACGTTCGATCCGGGTCATCAGCGGCCGGAAGGGGTTGATGGGATGCCCTTTCAGAGGGGTCGACACCGAACTCCAGACCAGGGGGTCGCAATTGAGGAAGGCCTCGACGTTGGCGGCCGTTCGGGGAAGAATGGGCTTGAGGTAGGTCGACAGGACGCGGAAGAGATTCAGTCCCAGGGAGCAGACTTGGTGCGCCTCCCCCCGGGTCGCGGAATCCTTCACCGTCACCCACGGTTTCATCTGGTCGATAAAGCGGTTCGCCTCGTCGGCCAGTCCCGTGATTCTCCGGACCGCCTTGCCGTACTCCCGGCCTTCCATTCTTCCTCCGATCTCGCCGGCGGCCTGGGCGAACCGCGAGTAGATCTCCGGTTGGGCGACGTGCTCGCTGAGCCGTCCCTCGAAGTGCCGGGCGACGAACCCGGCGCAGCGGCTGGCGATGTTGACGAACTTGCCCACCAAATCGGAGTTGACCCGGGCGACGAAGTCGTCCAGGTTAAGGTCGATATCCTCCACCCCTCCGGTGAGCTTGGCCGCGAAGTAGTAGCGCAGATACTCGGGGGCCAGATGCCGGAGGTAGGTTCGCGCCTTGATGAAGGTGCCCCGGGACTTGGACATCTTCGCCCCGTCGACCGTCAGGAAACCGTGGACGAAGACCGCCGTCGGCTTGCGAAAGCCCGCCCCGTGGAGCATGGCGGGCCAGAACAGGGTGTGGAAGTAGGCGATGTCCTTGCCGATGAAGTGGTACAGCTCGG
>CAYRCA010000486.1:0-3923 GCA_964422565.1 uncultured Acidobacteriota bacterium
TGCGAAAACCCTGGTCTTCTTCCGGGACGTCTACGACCACACAATCCACGTCCTGGACACTGTGGAGGGGCTCCGCGACACGACTTCGGGCCTGCTCGACATCTACCTGTCGGCCGCCAGCAATCGACTCAACGAAGTGATGAAAGTGCTCACCATCATCGCGACCATCTTCATTCCGCTGACCTTCATCGCCGGCGTCTACGGCATGAACTTCGAGCACATGCCGGAGCTCCAGTGGTGGTGGGCGTATCCCGGCGTCCTGGGAGGGATGGCGCTGGTGGCCTTGGTGATGCTGGCCTTCTTTAGACGGAGAGGGTGGTTGTGAATTGGATTGGAGGTTTTGCGTTACGCGTTTCGGGTTCGATTTAGAGCCCGAGGCCGGAGCCGATGTGGGGCGGAGTGCCGAAATCGAACAAAGGAGAGGGGCTTTGCCGTGCCGGAGCAGACGGTGACTCAGGTATCATCCTGACCGCAAGGCTGAACTCGGAACCAGGAACCAGGACCCAGGAACCAGGAACCAGGACCCAGGACCCAGGACCCCCGTGCGGAGGTCGTGATGCGATGAAGGTATTGATCATCGGCAGCAAGGGACAGCTCGGCTCTGAATTGGTGCGGACAGCACCGGCGGACGCGGAAGTTGTTGGGGTCGATATCGACGAACTCGACATCCGCCGAGAAGACGCGGTGGAGAGGTGGGTTGCCGATTACAGGCCCTCGCTGGTCGTAAACGCAGCCGCGTACACCGCCGTGGACAACGCGGAGTTGGAGCGCGAGATCGCCCGCGCCGTCAATGCGAAGGGGGCCGAGAATATCGCACTCGCCGCCCGCCGCGCCGCTGCAAGCCTGATCCAGATCTCCACCGATTTCGTGTTCGACGGGTCCTCGGGGCGGCCCTACCTTCCGAACGATCCCCCTGCCCCGGTGAACTTCTACGGAGTCTCCAAGCTCGAGGGCGAAAGAGGGGTGCTGCGGGCTTGGGCAGAGGGAAGCCTGATACTGCGCACATCCTGGCTCTATTCCTCACACGGCGCGAACTTTGTGAAATCGATGCTTCGCCTGATGCGGGAACGGGAGACGATCGAGGTGGTCGATGACCAGGTCGGGGCGCCGACCTGGGCCCGAGGCCTCGCGGAGGCCGTCTGGCAACTGGCCCGGCTTGACGGCATCCCGGGAGTGCTCCACTGGTCCGATGCGGGCGTGGCTTCATGGTTCGACTTCGCCGTAGCCATCGAGGAGGAGGCGTACCAGCGCGGTTTGATCCCGAGGCGGGTATCGATCCGCCCGATCACCACCGCGGCGTATCCGACACCGGCCCGCCGCCCCTCATACAGTGTGCTTGACAAGACCTCAACCTGGAACCTGCTCGGGCGGTCCGCGCCACACTGGCGAAGCGCGCTGCGACGGATGCTGGAGGAGGTCCTTTGACGGTTGGGGACTGGAAAGGTTAAGGTCAGACGCCCCGTCGGAGGAGTCGGCGCCCGAGTGGCCACCACCCACCGGCGTCGCTCCGACACTCCGCTGGTTTGCGGGAAAAGCGAGGCCGTGTGCCCATCCCTCGCCCAAGCCCGGGAGAAGGAGGTCGAAGGCGGGCCGCCCGCCGCCGAACCATCCGCGAAGAGTCGTTTCATAACGCTCGGCGGCCGCGTCCGGATCCGTCATCGCGCCCGGCATGGGATGGACGTTCTCCTCGGGAATCGGGATGTTGTCGATCAGGCATTGTTCTCCTGGTCATGTCGCACTATTCCTTTGTCGGCCGCCCTCCTGTCCGATCCCGATTCGGGTCGGAGCGGGGGGTCATTCCCACGGCGATGCGGGGGAACAGCAGGTTGCCAACGACCCCCGCGCTCAATGCTATAACGAGTATCAGGATGAAGACCTCGTTGAGGCCGGCGGCGAGCGTCGCCCGCGCCACCTGTCCGTCCGGCAGAGTTTGCAGCCCTCTGGACAGGACAGCGCCCTGAACCGCAATTCCCACCGATCCTCCGATGGAGCGGGAGAACTGGGTCAGGGCCGTGGCGATGCCCTTTCCCTCCGGCGACACCCTCTCCTGGACCGACACGGTGAAAGACGAGATGGCCGCGCCCATGCCGAGGCCGTAGATAGCCATGCCGGCGACGCCGACGCCGAGACTGTCGAGGCGAACTCCGGTGAAAGCGACGAGGCTTCCAAAGGCGACCAGGGCGCTCCCGGTGCGAACCAGGAACTGGAAACCAACCCGCGAGACGATCCGACCGCTCACTATGGCCGCCGTGGTCCATCCGAGGGAGAGCGGAATGAGGATCGCTCCGGCCTGAAGGGGCGTACCCCCTTGGACCCCTTGGACATAAAGGGGAAGGAAGGCGACGATTCCGAACAACGCCGCGCCGAGCAGCAGTCCGGTGACATTGGCGGCGGTGTGCACGCGGTCGCTGAACAGCCCCAGGGGGACGAGAGGTTCCGGGTGGCGTTTCTCCCAGGACACGAACAGCAATGTGAAAGCCGCCGAGGCACCCAACCAGAATCCGAGGTTTAAGGCGAGGGGCCGTTGATCCGGCGGCAGCAGTCCCAGGAGGAGGGCCAGGGTTGCCGCCGACAGAAGGGCCGCGCCCCGATAGTCCATCCGATGCCGCCGCCGCGGGGGGGACTCCCGCAACAGCCACCCCACGCCGAACGCCGACAGGATCCCGAAGGGAATGTTCAGAAAGAAGACCCATCTCCACGACAGGTGCTGAACGATCAGGCCGCCGGCCAAGGGTCCGGCCAGGGAAGAGAAGCCCCAGACGAGGGAGAAAAGGCCGTGCAACCTGGTTCGAGCCGAGACGTCGAATAGATCCCCGAAGATCGTCAATGTCAGAGGCAGAACCGAGCCGGCCCCGAGGCCCTGAAGGGCCCTGGCCGCGACCAGGAAGTGCATGGAGGGAGCGACGGCGGCGAGCGCCGATCCCACCAGAAATAGCGTCACTCCGAAGACGTAAACGGGTCGGCGACCGTAATAATCGGCTATTCGGCCGTACAGCGGTATGGTCACCGTCTGTGTCAGAAGGTAGGAGCTGAAAACCCAGGAGTAGAGGGAAAGACCGCCCAGACTCTCAACGATCGACGGCATTGCGGCCGCAACCACCGTTACTTCGATGGAGGCGAGAAAGGTTCCCAGCAGCAGAGATGCGGTGACCACGCGCCTCCGGGCCGGCGATATGGGGACTCCGGTAATCGGTGTGGCGGGTTGCTCAGACATGCTCGGGTCGGGCGATCGGGGGCCGGAAATCCGGGCGCCGATACGCGACTCGACAACGCCCGAACATCCGGAGCCTGCCATCGTCTCGCCTCAGGCGTGGAAAAGTCAAGCTCCTCCCGCGAAATGCGCGAAATGGGCGGGTCCCCGGATCCGCTTCCTTGTCGACCGCCGATTCCCTTTGCTGGTACACTGCGACGTCAAGGGAAGGCGCGGGTCTTGAGTTTGTGGCGTTCACTGGTGTTATCGGTTCTACTCCTGAGCCCGGCGTGCCGGGACCTGCCCGAGGAGCCGTGGGCCGAGTTGCGCGATCTGCGAAGCCGGTTGGCCGCCGCCCGGGCTGACCGTCTCATGCTGGCGGAATACCGATACTTCGAGCGGGAGTTTGCCGAGATTCGAAGCCGCTACGACCAGTTGTCCGCCCGGTCGGCCTTTCTGCGTAACGATGTGGAGCAACTCGGTGAGGCGATCGATCGTCTGCGGAGCGACGGCTCGGTCATGCTCGAGGAAGTCGGCAAGAGAAAGCGGGAGCGGCTCGAGGAGCTCTCCATGGAGTTGTCGGCCCTCGACAGTCTGGTCGATCCGTCATGGCGGCGAAGCCTGCCTCCGGAACTCCGGCTGCAGGTGACCCAGGCCCGGCTCCAGGCCGATCGGATCCGCTTTTTCCTGGAGCGGGACGAGGTCTTCCTTGCGGAACAGACCATCGAGGAGT